>NZ_JBHUWW010000029.1:0-15860 GCF_042669755.1 Kitasatospora sp. NPDC057223
GATTCGGCCGGGTGCCGAGTGCCACCGGCCGGGCGGAGGGCCGTCACCCGGCCGAATCGGACCGCCCCGCCCACCGAGCCAAGATGGAAGGCAGGTAGTCGACGGTGGGCCCGAGGACGGCCAGCTGCGCGGGGGAGCCCACGGTCTCGATTGTCTCCAGCTCTGGGTCGGCTCCTCCCGCTGTCGCGGCCAGCACCTGCTGGTGACAGCCGCGCACCAGGGCCTCCGGCACCGGGTCGGCCGCCAGGTGCAGGCCGATGTTGCCGTGTTCGCCCCGGGTCAGCGCCCACAAGTGCAGGCCGTTCGGGTCGGTCTTCAGGCCGACCTCCTCCGCCAGTTCGCTGGCGGCGTGCCAGCGCAGGGCGTCGAGGTCGAGCTGCCGTCCGGGCGGCGGGGGTTCGACTGAGCCACCGGGGAGCTGCCAGCGGCCGGGGTGCGCGGTCGAGGCGCCCTCGCGGCCCACGACCAGGCCACCTCCGGTCACCGGTTGCAGGACGGTGACGAAGACCGCCGCCGGCGTCCATCGGGCGTTGCGGATGTGGCGCAGGGCACGGTAACGGTAGGTGATGGGTGCCCACGACAGGATCACGCGGTCCGGCTCCTGCTCCAACGCGATGCAGGCGATCACCGGGCCGTCGAACAGTGCCGGATTTCCGGCCGCGTCCCGCTCCCAGATCCGGTCCACGGCAAGCCGGTCGGCAGCCGAGATGTGCGGGGGAGCGGTCTCGACCAGGTCGAGGGGCTGCGGGTCGAAGAACTCAACGTTGGGCCCGGCCGGTACGTCGGAGTAGGCGGTGGCGGGGCCGTGGCTGTCGGAGGTCAAGGTGCTCCTGGTCGGCTCGGGGTTCGGTGGCTCTGTCTACAAGAAGCGGATTGAGCAGCAGTTGATTGCGCGTGAGAATCGAACACGCCGTTGGGCGGCGGGCCCGGCCCGACACGGCGGGCAGTCTCACTGCAAGGCGTGCCACGGGTCCGGGTGTTCGACGGAGGCTGCTGTGGCCATGGGGAGCTGATCTCGGCGTCGATGACCCGCACGGTCAGTGCGCCGAGCCGGGAGAGGAACGAGTCGTCGCCGCAGCGGGCCACCGCCGGAAGCCTGCGTTCGGACTTGCACCGCACCAGCAGGGTGGGGCCGGTGGCGGCCAAGCGGTTCAGCAGGTCGGCGGCGGCGTAGACAGCCTAGCCGTTGGCGGTCTGACCCTCCGCCAGTGCCTTGCCGTACACCGCCGAACTGCGACGGACCGTCATGCCCAGCTCCTGGTAGAGGCCGAGCGCGCCGGTCTCCGAATGGGTCCAGAGCGTGCAGGAGCGGTGGCCCCAGCGGTACGAGGCCCGGAATGCCTCCCGGAGCAGCAGCCGGGCGATGCCCCGGTGCCGGTGGTCCTTGCGGACGGCGACCCGCTCAACGTACCCCTCCTCACTGCCTGGGGTGTCCAGCGCTAGTACCACCCCGACCAGCTCCCCATCGGCGAAGGCCAGCGGGGAGAGGGCCGGCGCGAAGGTGTCCCGGTCGACGCTCAGCGCGGCCCACTCCTGGTACGACTTGCGGCGCTTCTGCCACTCGTCGAAGGCGTCCTCCGTGAGCAGGTACGCGGCCCGCTCGTCCCCGGCCTGGAACGGGCGGACGGTGATGCCCGGCAGCGGCTCCGGCACCTCGGGCTCGGTGGCCAGCTCGATCTCGAGCTGCCACTCGGTGACGAAGGCCTCGTAGCCGTGTGCCCGGAGCAGCCTGACCGCCGCCCGGTCGGCGTCCGGTACGGTCTGGCTGAGCCGGTTGTCGCCCGCCTCGCGGGCCCGCCCCTCGGCCCATTCGAGCAGCGCGCCGCCCAGCCCCCGCCCCCGGTGCGCCGGGTGCACGTCCATCGTGCTGCGGCGCCCGCGCACCCAGGCCCAGCCGACCACCTCCCCCGCCAGGTCGAGTAGCAGCCGGGTGTCCAGCGCCGGGTCCAGGCCGGGCAGCGCGAGCTCGGCGGCGATCCGGTCCGGGCCGGTCTCGGCCCGGCCGAACAGCTCATGCTCGCGGGCCGTGACCAGCCAGTGGATCGCAGGGACGTCAGCAGGCGTGGCCGGCCGGCTGCGGTATGGGGACGGGAGTGACGGTTCAGACATGGAGCTGACTCTGAGTCACCCGGGTCGGCCCTGTCGACCGGTTTGGCGTTCGGACCCCGTCGGGCTGCTACTCGGACGCACCGCCGGGGCCGAAGGCCAGGGCGGCGAAGTGCTCCACTATCCGGCGGCGCCTCGGCCGAGGCCGGCAGGGCCCCGGGGCTACGCGTGCGTGGAGTTTCGGCCGCGCTGCGAGCGAGGCGTCTTCTCCCCGACGGCGCGGGGCTCAACGGTGCTGGGGTCGACGGCTTCGCCGGGCGCGCCGGCGGCGTAGAGCCCCGCAGGGTCGAGGTCGCGGTCGTGCGGCAGGAGAAAGAACACTCGGCGGCGGTGCAGGCCACTGTCGGGGTCAGCTACGGCAGTTTCGTCGAGTTCGGCGTAACCGACCATGCGGCCGTCCCGAAGCCAGCGAGGCTTGCCGCGACGGCGCGGTGTCTTGTCGATGGTCTGGCGTACGTAGTCGAAGGCCGCAGGGTCTTCCAGCCAGACCACGGTCTCTTCGTGGATGAGAACGCTCCGGTCCAGTAGCGAGCTCATGACCGATGGCCTTCCTTCGTGCGTGCGGGCTGGGGCTGGAGACGGTTGGCGAACAGGAACGGGCGGTTGGTGCCTGCATCGTAGAGCGGGTGGCCCTGCCACGCGTAGGCGGCACGAACAGGTGTGCCTACTTCGTCTGCCCACGGGGCTGAGTGTTCAGTCGGCAAGGAGGCCGATCCCCGGGTAGAACTTCCGACCATTGGACTTGACCATGTCGTTGGGCGAGGCCAGGCCGAGATCCGTGCGGATACGGGTCGCGAAGGCCCGCTTGCTGGTGGGACGGGAACCCTCCCCGGAAGTGCACCAGGCGGCGTAGGCAGCGTAGAGCTGTCCCTGCTCGACACGCAGTTCGGTTTCCTCGCTGGTGCGAGTGCAGCACTCGGCCAGGAAGCGGCCGATGGTGTCCTCGGTGGTGGCGTAGGCGTCGGTGGCCAGGCGCACCCGGGTGGGGCCTTCCAGCGGGTCGGGCACGCCGGTGCCGCCGGTCTGCCGCTGCTCACGGAGGTCGTGGTAACGCACGGCGCCCTGGACCACCCAGTGGAGGATGCCGGGGCCTTCGTCCCGGACGAGTTCCAACGCAAGGTTGTCGATCTTGTTCTCGTCAGAGACCGTCTTCTCGAAGGGGACCAGTCGAATCCGGCGCCAGAAAGCGAATCCCCCGGTCCCGACCTCGGGCTTGTGGTTGCCCAGCAGCCACAGGTGGTGCGTCGGCGGGAAGGAGAAGAAGTCCTGCCGCATCCTGCGGGCCTTGATCTTGTCACCGCCGGTGAGCAGCTTGACCCGTGCTTCGTCGAAGCGGTCCGTCGGCTTGAGTTCGGAGCACACCAGGAGGCGCCGACCGTGGAGTTCGGTCAGCTCGGTCGAGTGCTCGGTGAAGGCCCCGCGGTCCATGAGGAAGCCGGGCGGTGCGGCATCGGCGTAGTCGCCGAGCAGCTGCAGCATCACATCCAGCAGAACGCTCTTCCCGTTCTTGCCCTCACCGTAGAGGAAGGGCATGACCTGGCCTCCAACGTCGCCCGTCGTGGAGTAGCCGAGCAGGACGTGCAGAAAGTCGATCATCTCCCGGCCGGCCTGGTCGTCGCCGAAGGTCTCGACGAGGAACCGGGTCCAGCGGGGGGTGGGCATGTCCTCCGGTGCCACACTGGTGGCCCGGGAGTGGCATCCCTCCAGGGGCGACGGCTTCTGTAGTTCACCGGTGCGGAGTTCGATCACTCCGGCGGGGGTGCACAGCGCCCAGGGGTCGCTGTCCAGGTCCCAGGCGGCCATTGAGAGGTCGGGGGATGCCTTGGCCTGTTCCAGGAAGCTCTTGATTCCGGCGGTGCTGCTGGATCGCCGCCGATGCAGGGCGATCTCGCGGTCACTGAAGACGCTCGTCGGGTCGCTGTCGGGCATCTGCTCAGCGAGTTCGCCCGCGGCCCACAGCGCGGCCTTCTCCGCGCCCCGCCGCCACCTGTAGTCGGCCCACTGGTACCAGCCCAGACCCTCGACGTGGCGGAAGTGGTCCTTGTACAGGCGAATGAACAGCTTCGCGTTGCCTCGGTCCGTCAGTTGAGGTGGCAACAGGCCGTCGTCCTCTGCCCGTACTACACCGCCCGCCGCCTTCTGGTGAGGCAGCGGTGAGGCCGCGGTGAGCTGCTCCTCGAACTCCAGCATCTGCTGAGAGGCCTGGGAGGCGGTGGCGTCGAGCCCGCGCGGGGTGTCGGCGACGCTCATGGACGATGTCCTTCGGAGTGGAGCGGGCGCAGTGAACCCGCCGAGCGGGGGACGGTGATCAAATCTTCGACTCTGCGTACGTGGCGGGCACCGGCCGCTGACGCCGCCGATCCAAGCTCGGCCGCGGCCTGCTCGCGGCTGGGCTCCCCAAGCCCTCGCACGGCCCTCGCTGCGGCAGGGCCGCTCGGCTCAGGTGCGCGCACGTTCTGTCCTTCGATGGGTCGGGCCTCGGTACCAGTAACTTCCGCCGACTAGCGGACAGAGACCGAAGGGACTGAAGGGACCGAGTTTCGGAATGGAATCCAGAGCCTAGCGTGCGGCCGCCTCGCCCCCGCATTCGCACCCCCCGGACGGTCCAGCCCAACTCCACCACCAATGGCACCTGTCTAACCTGCCACTTTGTGTAGAAGTCAAACGATCTGCCCGATTTGGAGAGACCGAAGGGACTGAACTCCCGAACCCTATCCCGCTCATCGCACCAGGGTCCGAGACACGCCGGAAGGCATGCCCAATACTCAAACTCAGTCCCTCCAGACCCTTCGGTCTCTGGTAGGCCCCCGTCAAGCCCCAGACTCCGCCCGAGTTGAGGATTGCCGACGGCTGCACCGCCGGCGCTAACACAGTGGTCACCGCACTCCCGCCGGCATACTCAGCGACGGCTCACGGGGCTGCCGGAAGCACGGCCGCACCGTGACAGAGCAGGCGCGCTCCGCCGGGGCGGCAGCGCCCTACTGCTCCTGGCTGTACTCACCGACGAAGTCCGGACCCCTGGGTGCTGGTTGCGGTGTACGGTGGCCGACCCCGTGCCGAGCGGCCGGCGTACTCATCTGGCCGACGCTATCCAACACTCCGTTACTCATCGCCCCAGGCACACGACTGCCTGACCGTCAACACCAGCGAGGCTGAGAGCATCATCGATCGCCGCGCACAGCACCGGTAGCGCCACGTCGAAGTCGCTTAGGGCGGTGACCGGTGCATCCGTGGCGACCGCGCCAACGGTGACCAAGGCGACGCGCTTGGCTCGGGTGAGGTGCTCGCGGGCGGTGGTGCAGGACCCCGCTGGTCAACTCGTAGGGGCCTCGGCATCGACCTCCCCAGCCCCCGTCACGTCGATTCGCGCCATCACCTCGGCCGCGGTGCCGGCCAGGCCCGCAAACTCCAGCTCAGCGTCAGGCCACCGGTCGGCGAGACTGCGGTCCATCTGCCGGCCCTCTCTCCAGTAGCGGTGGCCAGATCCAGAGCGACCTGCTGCTTCTCGGTCAGGCCGCGACCAGCCTCGGGCCCATTGCCGAGCTCCG
Source organism: Kitasatospora sp. NPDC057223 (assembly GCF_042669755.1). Taxonomy (NCBI): domain Bacteria; kingdom Bacillati; phylum Actinomycetota; class Actinomycetes; order Kitasatosporales; family Streptomycetaceae; genus Kitasatospora; species Kitasatospora sp. NPDC057223. Next base: position 5,655 of record NZ_JBHUWW010000029.1, read on the forward strand.
GTTGCGCCTGGCGCCTGGTGGCGCGGTACGTCGTTCACTCGCTCCACGGATGCAGGCTCTTGGTTGTCATGCCCGGAGAACTGCCCGGCCACTTGACCGGTCCCGGCGTCATACCGGCGGGAAGGGTCTGGAAGAGGCTCAGGTCAGCTCACGCTCGGTCCCTGGGCATAGTTGCAGCTCAAGGCGTGTTTTCGACCCGGAGCAGGGACTAAAGGGACTCAACTTCCCAATTATGAGCAGAATCCCGCACTTGTCTCTTGTGTATGCGCGCGCCCATACGAACAACCGGTCAATCCTTAATTCGGCTGATAACTAGCACGTTCGGTCCCTTCAGTCCCTCCATCCATGCCGAGATGCCTTCTGACCTGGGCGAACGTGCAAGGGACTGAACGGCGGAGGAACAGGGTCCGAAGTGACTCATGCCGGACTGACATGCCGCTCCTGGTACCCAAGCGCACGTGCCGCTTCCGCAGCCCGGGCTAGGGTCGCGGTCCGTTTGATCCACCACTGGTCCCACTCTCACAGCGCCGATCACGATCTTCCGGCTGCCGCCGGAATCGGGCCCTTGAGGGCCCTGATCGCGCTCCCGATGCTCGGGGGCCGGCCCTCGATGTCGCATTCCTGATGCTTGGGCTGGTTGCCTTCCTGCTGGTCGGCTCATCGCGGTTCCGCCCGGTGGTGACGCCGTTTGCTTGGAGGGTCAGCAGCTGTGATGTTCGGGTGAGGTTCAGTAGGGATGCGGCTTCGCGTCAGTGACTGCCTGGGGGAGGAGTTGCAGGTGGGACTGTGTGGCCGGGCTGGAATGCTGACGCTGGCCCGCACTGCCACTGACGTGTGGCCGCACCAGCCGAGTACCCCCAGTCCGTACCTCACAGGGGGTACTCGCCCCTGGTCGACGGGCCACACCCCGCTGCGCTTGATGCCGGGCAGTGCCGCGGAGCCCAGGTACATGTGGCCGGTCTCGCGGAGGACGGCGGAGTGGAGGCCGTCGGCAGCGAAGCGCAGCGCGGGCGCGGTAAGCACGGACGCGGCCAGCGCTCGGGCCGCGGCGAGGGGAATCAGCACGAGGGCAGGGTGTCAGCAGGTACTGACAGACCATCGCCACAGCGGAGGGGGAGAACCGCCGGGGAGGGCGACGGAGCCGAAGCGGCGGTGGGCCTGCAGGGCGGGTGACAGCCTGAGTCGCTCGTTTTGCGGCGACACGACTGTAGCGACTCAGGGACGGGATTATGATGACATTCGCGTGTGCGTGTGTGCGTGATAGACCCGTCCTTGAGTCGCTACAGTCGCTTTTTTGCTGCGGCTGGGACGTTGACCTGGTGTTTTGCTGGTTCTGACGTGGCCAGCGACTGAAGGTGTTCAGTCGCTGGCGGATGTCTTAGTCGCTGCCGGGTTGTGTTGCCCGGGCGGTGAGCGCCCGTCCTGCCCACGACTGGCGGACCGCTCGGCTAGTCTTTGCAAGCCATATTGGAACTTGAGTCGCTTCGGTCGCTACCTTTCGACATTGAGTGCTCCTGACCAGGCGTTTTTCTGTTCAGCGACTGAACGAGACGCCCCGGAGCCAACAGTGCTGACATGAGGGCGGCCTTAGGACGGATCGGGAAACGCCGACGTGACGCCGCACCCGGAGGAAACTCTCCTCCACCTCGCCCGGCCAGGGTCGCTGGCCGTCGCACGGTGGTGCGCGGAGCAGGGCTGGCCGGTCCACGCCCTGTTCCCCGGGGGATAAGACCCCGCCGGGGAACTGTGCGGGCTGCCAGAGCCCCGGCTACCGGCTGGGCGGCTGCCCTTGCAGGGAGGCAGGCCGCTGGTGCCACGGTTTCCATGCCGCTACGACGGACAGCTCGCTTCTCGACCGGTGGTGGGGTGGGAACCCGGCTTTGGGAGTGGCTGTGGTCTGCGGGCCGGCTGGCCTGGTCGTCATTGACGTCGACGCCCACGATGAACCTGTCCCGGCGCGCGACCGAGTCCTGTCAGGGATCGAGATACGCGACGGCGTCGACCTGACCGGCCTAGCCAACGGCTTCCACACCCTGGCCCTGCTGGCTGCCCTGCGGGGCCAACCCGATCCGGCAGCCGACGAGTCGACGCTGCGTGTGCGGACTCCCTCAGGTGGCCTGCACCTCTGGTACCGGTCTCCGGCAGGCCGGAAGTTCCTCTGCTGCACTGGCTCCAGCAACGGCCGAGCCCTGGCTTGGCAGGTCGACATCCGGGCCCACGGCGGCTACATCATCGCCCCCGGCACCGCGACCGCCGTCGGCGTCTACGAGCCCGTCGGCGAAGCCCGCGACCCTGCACCGTTGCCCGACCGCCAGAGCCCGGCCCCGGCCCGGCCCGGCCGGCAGGGATGCTCCCTACATCAGGAACGTAGTCCTGCCAGCTCCCGTCTATTCCCTGCCCGGTGCAGGAGGCTGCGTACGGGTGCTGGCCGCCCCGGCTGCCCTCGTCTTGGCTTGGCCCTGCCCAGCTGTCCATTCCTCGGCCAACAGGCCGAAGATCACCTCATTGAGGAACTCGCCGTAGACCCAGGCCGAGCGCCGCAGGGTGCCCTCATGGGTGAAGCCGGCCCTGAGCGCGACGCCTCGCATGGCCGCGTTGTCGGCGAGGGTCTCGATACCCAAGCGGTGCAGGCCACGGACGGCGAATCCGTACTCACAGAGCACCCGTACCAAGTCCGCTCCCAGGCTTCGGCCGCGGAAGGACGGACGCAGCGCGAGCCCGAGATGACCGGTGCGGTTGTGCACGTCGATGCCCCACAACACGGCCTCGCCGGCCACCTCGCCGGTAGTCCGCTCCACCACGGTGAAGATCGCCGCGTCGTCGTTGGGCTCGGCCACCGCGAACGGCGAGTGCGGGCCAGAGGCCACGGGATGCCAGGGGCGAGTGTCGCCCCTGGAGCGGACCAGGACATCCTCGTACAGCTCCGCGTGCAGGATCGGGACGTCCGCCTCGATGCGGGCTCGTAGCTCGATCTTCTCGCCTTGAATCATGCGGCCAGTGGTACCCCCTGAATTCCTGACCCGCAAGACAATTTGGTTCGCCGTTGAACCTGGAGGCTGGCGCCGACGCGAGACGGTAGGCGGTGATGGTCCTCCCTGAAATTTAAGGAGCCTCATCATCCTGTCGATCTCCGGGGTGGTGTTGTGCCATGTGAGGCCCGGTCCGGCCGGGCGATGGCTCTCCTGCGCGCCATGCGATCCACGGGGTCCCGGCCGAGGCGATCACCGACGACGGCAAGCAGTTCACCGGCCGCCTCACCCCGCTCCGCCCCGCCGAGGTCCTCTTCGCGCGGGTCTGCCGGGAGGACGGGGTGAGCACCAAGCTGACGAAGCCGTACTCGCCGACCATCACCGGGAAGATCGAACGCGGCCCCACCCGTCCCTGGACATGGCCACACCGGCCACCCTGTGTCGGCGTGAGAGCAGTGATCGGGCCGAGCGGAGCCGTGCGCGGGGAACCAGACTGAGCCTGGCCGGCTCCGGTGGACAGCCGCGTCCGGGCCCCACTGCAGGAGGACAATCCGGCCGGGCGGGCGGCCTGCGGGACGATCCACCTGGACCACATCTTCGGCGCCTCACCCAGGCCACTCTCAGCAAATTCGACAGGACGGGCCGGCAAAAATGCCCGTGTTCGCCGGACGGGTGCACCATCTCCGTCGAGGATTCGACATGAAGCGGCCCGCACCCCAACCAAGGGGGCGCGGGCTTTTCTCGGTGCCGGGCACCGCCTGAGCGTGCCGATAGACCGTCGTCAGAGCCTCGTTGTGCTGACAGAAGCCTGCGCGGTGTCAGTCGCTGTACTCCCACTGCTCGATGCAGAACTGGGCCCCGCTGACTGTGGTGTCCCCGGCCCGTTCGGCCTGCACCCACACGTTGATGCCGGTCGAGCCCAGGTTCCCGGTGGGGCTGTAGCGCATTTCCAGTCGATGCTCTTCGATGTACCGGATCAGGTCCGCTCCGACGGCGGAGGGCTCGCGGCCGATCAGTTCGATGCCGTCGAGGAGCACTTGCGGGCCGGTGCGTCCGTGGACGGTCACCGCGCTCAGCACGGGGCCGTTCTCCTCGTGCCAGTAGTGCGCGCTCACCCCGGCCCGGTCGTAGCGCTCCTCGGCCAGGTGCCACTCCTCGGGGTCGCCGTCCCCTGCCCACGGGGCGCCCGCCGGGAAAGGGTGGTACCCCCGGCGGTCAGCCGGCACCTCACCGTCCAGCGCGGTCATCACCTGTTCCGGGCCCATCCCGAAGCGCAGTGGGCCGACGCCCCGCAGCGGCGTGCACTCCCAGCGCGGCCGGTGCTGATCGGCCGTCACCGGCCAGGGCCCCTGTTCCGCCTGCCCAGCGGAGGAGCCGTAGCGCTTGGCGACCGACAGGGCATCCCACGGGGCCTCGGCCAGTTCGGGGCCGGTGACCAGAACGCTGGTGATCATCGCGTCCCGGCGCTGCTTGTACCCCTCGGGCGCGTGCCCCCACTCCTGCTCCACCCGCACGGAGAGCCCCCAGGCCGGCACCTCCGGCTCCCCGTAATGGTTCACTCGCACTACGACCTTCTGGGAGCGGGAGAGGCGGTGGAGGTCCGCCCGGGCCTCGGAGGGAACACGCGCGACCAGTTCGACCTCACCCAGCCGTACCAGCGGCCCGCCCACCGCATCGATCGCCACCGCCACCAGCCGCGGCCCCGGCCCGTAGAACACGGTCAGCCCCGGCTCGTCGTAGTACTCCCAGACCACCCCTTCTCCCAGCCCCTGCGAGACATACGCGACCGTCCCCTCCAACGCCTCCCGAACCTGCTGCGGGCTCATCCCGAACCGCAGTGGCCCCACCCCCGCCAGCGGGTCGAGCACCCACTGCGCCCGATCCCCCGGCGCCCTGTCCCACCAGCCCACTTCAGCCCCCACGAGCGATTCCGGCCGCATCCGGCGCGACACTCCGATGATCTTGCCGGTCACCCTAGACGCGCCCGCCGACAACACTCCAGTCACCGGACTCCGTGCAGAACGACCTCACGTCACCAGCCCCGCCCGATGGTGTGTTCGAAGTGAGCAACGTGGCGGGTACCGACGCCTATTCGACCGTCGACCTGGACGGCGGCTCCCCGCTCGAGTCCGTCTCCCACACCCCGGTCCTTCACCGCGGTTAGGCAAGCTCAGTACTCAAGCGAGCGCTCCAAACCGGCCCGGGTACGCGTGGCCAGTACCTCTTCCCCCAACAGGGCGCGCAGCTCGGCCCGCTCGTGCGGGGTCAACGCGTCGTCCCGGGCGCGCGCCTGGGCGACGGCCGCCGCGTCGGCGGCGCCCCGGGCCGCCAGCCGCGAGTCCGGGTCGGTGCTCAGGGTCAGCGCCGCCCGGAGCCGCAGGGCCTGGTCCTGCTGCGGTAGCAGCCGGTATCCCGCCCGCCGGACCTCGACCCGGCCGGGATCGGCGAGCAGTTCCAGCGCGAGGCCCTCTGGCAACCGGTCCCGGTCGGTGCGCAGTGCTCGGCTCGCCTCCCGGATCACCCCGGCGTCCGGGTCCCGGAGCAGCGGCACCAGTTCGGCTGGGGCGACGGATCCTCGCAGCCGCAGGGCCCGGACGGCCCGGGCCCGGACCGGGCCGCTCGGGTGAGTGAGCAGGCCGGCCAGCAGTGGCCGGTCGGCCGGGATACCGAGTTCTGCCAGGCTGTCAATCGCCCCGGCTGACGGGGCGTCATCGGCGATCAGGGTGCGGTACCGCAGGGCCGGGTCGCTGCCCAGCCGGCGGGCGGCTTCCCGGGCCAGTGCCCGGACCAGAGCGGCAGGGTCCGCTAGCCGTTCCGCGACCCGCTCGGTCTGCCCGAGCCGGAGCAGCCCGGTGAGGGCGAGCACCCGCACGCTGCCCTGCTTGGCGGCCAGCAGTCGCTCCAGCAGTTCCGGGCGGCCGGTCCAGACCGCCTCGCGGGCGACCGCTTCGGCGGCCCGGGTCCGGACGGCCGGGGCCGGGTCGGTCATGGCTGGGGCGATCAGGTCCCGGGCGCGGAGGCGGCCGGTCTCGATCCCGGCCCGCAGGGCGAGCACCCGGACCCCGGCGAACGGCGAGGCGAGCAGCTCGGTGATCAGGGCGCCGGTCTCGTCCACGCGCGCTTCGGCGCGGCGGCCGTCGGTCCGTACGGGCTCGGAAGCCGTACGCGGCTCGGTCAGCAGCGTGGCGAACAGCTGGGCGCGGGCGAACTCCCCCCGGCTGCGGCGGGCCAGCAGCAGAGCGGTCGGGGCGATGGCGGACGTGTACCTCCCAGGCGTCTCGGTGAGCAGCCTGACCAGCCCGGCCCGGGCCCGCTGCCGGACCGGCGCCGCCCAGTCAGCGGTACGCAGCACCAGGAAGGGCATCAGCTCAGGCAGGGCCAGGTCCACGATCCGGCGCACTGCCGTCTCCCGCTGCCGCCCGTCGCGGTCGAGCGAGAGTGCGGCCACGGCACCGATCCGGTCCAGTGATCCGCCTTCGCGCCGACTGCGCCGGCCGATGGAGTCCAGGGTGAGCAGCAGGGCCGGGCGCTCGGCCAGCGGTCGCAGTTCGGCCGCCCTGGAGGCTCCGGCCAGCAGGGCGAGCAGGGTGGCGACAGCGTCGGGGTGGCCGCCGCGGGCCAGGCGGGCGTCGGCTTCCAAACGGGCGGTGATCATTCCCCCATCCTCTCCGAGGGCGCAAAGGCATTTCCCGAGACCGCGCGGTCGCACTCCACAGACCTCGGCGCCCGGTTCGCGCGAGCCCGCCCAGGGGTGGTGCGGCCTACTACCGGTGGGCGGCCGGCGGTCCCATGAGGAGGGCGGTCATGGAGTTCGACGGACGATCCCCGCAGGGGCAGGGCTCAGCCGCTCGCAGCCGTCACCAGGATTGCGAGGGCCGGTCCCTCCTGGGCAGGGCTGGGGTCAGCCTGCCCAGAGGTTCCCCCGCTCATGGTCCCGCAGGCGGCTGGTTGCGCTCATGACGGATCGTCGTTCCGGTCTCCCCGCTTGTGATGTCGAGGGCTCCGTCGTGCAGAACGAGGTGGCGGGCCGCATTGTCGTCAACGGTGACGCCGGGATGGCCGGCACCCTGGAATGCCTCGGCCCGCAGCTGGAAACGGGCGGGGTTGGCACCCTGCACGGCGCGCAGACGCCAGGGTGCGTCATCAGCGCTCTCGGGGCGGGGCGGTACAGCCAGGTGCAGGAGTGCGGATGCGCTGTGGTGGTCGCCGTAGCGTGTGCGGGCCGAGGTGTACATGGCCAACCGGAGCTCGGCCTGTGGTGAGCCGGGGGCCGTCCAGAGGTCCGGAGTGGGCCGCTGTGGTGCATCGGCGGCCGAGTGCGATTGGGCCTGAGCGCGGAGGCTGGTGAGAAGATCCGGTCGACGGGTCGTCTCTGACAGCACCGTGGCGAACCAGTCGGCGAGAGCGGGGCCACCGCGCCGGGCCCAGGTCTCGATGAGTCGTCGGAAGGCTGCTTCACGGCGGTGGGACGTACGGTGCGCGCCAGCGGCGAGGATGGCCTCGCCCGCTCCGGCGAAGGCCCGTTGGAAGTCGTGCACCGGGACGCGGTGTGCGTGCCCGGCCGGTCGTTGCCGCGCGCAGTGTGCTGCGGGTTCCGATGTCGATCGCAACGCCGTCTGCCTCTGTTCGAAGGACGACGCCCCGGGCGTCGTGGGAGTCGAAGCGGACCTCGGTGATGTCGCGCAGTCGTATATCCAGCGTGGCGGTATCTGGAGAGTTGACGTCGTCGACGGGATAGGAGCGGGCCACAGCCAGTTCGAGATGGCCGACGAGACGGCTGCCGGCCCGTTCGACCTGCAGGTGGCGAACCGCGGCCGACGGCAGGTCGTAGTCGACGGCGAGGCTCTCCGTGATCTGCGGTGTCACCACCATCACCGGGGCCATCACCTGTCCCAGAAAGTCACGACCTGGAACGTACGGCTTCGGCGGCGCCAACAACTCGTCCAACGAGTGACCGGCGGCCGAGGCCTGGTCCCGCACCCAGGTCCACCTTTCCTCACCGAAGCTGGCCAACCACTCCAGAGTCGCCCGTGCACGACGCTCGCGCCTGCTTTGCGTGCCGGCCGTTGCAGCCCGAAACAGCGGAAGGGTGTTGTTGTCCCACACGTCCGCCGCCACGCGAATGGTCTCCCGGTCGAAGCCACGCGCGTCTGAGGAAGCGTCCGCGATCTGCACCAGCGTGCGGTCCAGCAGGGCTCCCAGCACGGCGACCGCGGAGCTTCGTTGGACCGGCGCCGCTCCACGCAGCCAGTCCGTACCTGCACGGCGCCATGGAGAGGAAGCATCGAGGTTGGCCATGCCGGGATGGTCGCACGAAACACGATCACAGCGGACGGGAGCCCGGACACGTTCCGCTGTACCGAGCCGGTAGTACGCCGGCACCGCGTGTGGAACGTGATGCGCCGTAGCAGGTAGGTGCGGCAGGGAACCTGCTGTAGCCACCGTCGGGGAGAGTGAGGGTGGCACTCCCCAGCATCGCGGCGTCTCTGCCTGGTCGGGTGTTGTCCGCGGACAACATGGGTCGCTGTCATCGTGCGCTGCGGCGGGCAGTGTGTGTGGGGTGGGCAGTGCCTGTGGTCTCCTCGTGTTGTCTGCGGACGACCTCGACTGGCCTTTGCAGTTGCACTGCCGCTGTCCACCGCTCCCCCTCCCGCGGTGGGGATGTTGTCCGCGGACAACATGGGTCGCTGTCACTGTGCGCTGTGGCGGGCAGTGTGTGTGGGGTGGGCGGTTCCTGCGGCCTCCTCGTGTTGTCCGCGGACAACACTGTCTTGTGACTGTCCGGGCCAGCCATGGGCTACACGGGTAGCCCGCAGCACCTGTCGCGGTCCATCGGGAGCGTCCCGTCCTGTTGAACGCCGACATCCTGATCGTCGGTGCAGCACAGGGAGCGCCGGTGTGTTGTGTGGACATTGAAGTCATGGGGTTGGAGCTGGCCGGGGCGGTGAACCGAGGGCGAGGCTGTGGCTCGGATCGGTGCCCCGTGACGTATCCGAGGCTGCTGCGAGTTCTGCCCGTCGGCTCCTCAACTGGGAGGGGCCCGGAAGGCGGAGCAGCATTCGTCGACGACGGAGACAGTGGCGATCTCCCCGGTCTCCGTGCGCCCCAGCCAGACGGCGGATGACCCTTCGGTGACAAACGCCACGAGGTCTGCCCCGCTTTCTTCGTCACTTGTGCGCTCGAACCAGTTGTCGACGAGAGTCTCAGTCTCACGGGGCTGCCGGTTGCCGGCCTGGCATCCGTGCCAGAACGCGCGGAACGGCGCGGTCAGGGCTGGCCAGGCCGCGGCGTCGGAGAAGCTTCCCATGTTCGCCTCGGAGCTGAACCCGGTCCGGTCGCCGGGGCGGATCATCTCGATGTCGTCCTCGACGCCGAGGGCCCGCTCCCAGGTGGTGACCGGTGCGTCGGTGATGCAGAGTCGGATGGCGGCAACCGTCCGTCCGTCGAAATGCTCGCCCATGAACTCGTAGGGCGCTTCCGTCCAGGCGGCCTCCACCCGGAAGGCGCCGGGCGGGATCCGCTGCGCCAGTTCCCGGCCGCTCCGTGTTCTCAGCTCCGGATCGTCGTCGTCCGGCCACGGTGAATCTACGATGAGACGGCCGCTGGGGATGCGGACTGTGGTCACCTCCGTGACCTGGACGGCGCGGACGGGGGTCGTCGGATCATCGAGACGTGTTCCGAGCGGAGTACCTGGAGTGAATACAGCTTCCAGATACCAGCTCTCGGTGGGGCCGGCCATCAGCCGGGTATCGGGTCCAGAGCGCATGCGCCGACGATATGCGGTCGCGTCGACTACCTGACGGGCCGGTGCGAGGGCTGCTGGCTGCCCCTCACCGATCAACGTCCGCCGCGACCATCCACTCCGGCGCGACTGCCAAGTCGCCTCCGAGATGCTGGCATGTTGTCCGCGGACAACATTCTTGGTGACTGCGGTAGCCGGTGGTCCGATGCTTCGGGGCACAGCAGGGTGGCCTCCGCCGGCCCTGGCTCCCCGCCCCCTCGGTGCCGCTGACTGTTGATGAGTCGGTGACCGTTGCGCTCCGGTGCCGTTCGATGATCAGCCGCTTCGGAGTTCCGTCGTGACTGAGCGCAGGCGTGACCGGTCCTCGCCGGTCTGTTGCGACTGCTGTGGAGCTGCCGGGATTGTTGTCCGTGGACAACACGTTCTTCACCGGTGCAGTCGTGGGGGGGGTGGGTTGGGAGCGGAAAACAACCCCCACCCCCCCACGGAGGGAGA
>NZ_JBHUWW010000029.1:15870-64719 GCF_042669755.1 Kitasatospora sp. NPDC057223
GGCGCGGGGGTGTGCCGGGCCCGTGGGGTTGTGGGGGTTGGGGGGGGGGGGGGGGTTTTTTTTGCCGGTCCAAAAATGGTTCCCCCGGGGCGGGTGGGGGGTTTTGGGTTTCCTCCACCCCCCCCCCCCCCGACCCGGGCAGTGTGATGCTGAGGGAGTGACGTTGGCGCGCCTGGGGGAGTGGTTGCCCCTGTGTCTGTGGTCAAGCTCGTGGGTCAGGATGGCGGCATGACGTCCTGGTTCCGCACCTACTACGACGACGAAGATCTGTGGCTGTATTTCGAGGCCGACGACGAGGGCTGGGCGGCGCGTCAGGTCGAGGTCCGGGCGACGGACTCACGACCGGTGGTGGCTGCTTCTTTGGCAGAGGTGCTGCACTTGCGTGATCACGCCGACCTTGCGGCGATGAGCCGCTATGAACGACAGTACGGCGTTCTCGCCGAGGGTCCGATGGACGGTTGGCAGGACCAGCCCCAAGCAGTCGAGGTCTCCGCCGAGGATTTCGAGCAGCTATGGGCTGCAGCAAGGCGAGCTCTCGGCGATACATCCTGACCCGGAGGGCCGATGTTCGTAGAGCGTGCCGGTGAGGAGGATTGCGAACAGGACGTCGCCCCGACGTCTGGTCAGGTAGAGGAGTGCCTTTGTGTGCCCTTTGCCCTGACTGATCTTCTCGTCGTAAGGGGCGCGGGGGCCGGGGTGCTGAGGGGGGCGGACGCGGCCAGGAGCGCCCCCCGTCTTCAGCTGCCTGCCGCCGCGCCGGGAGGGTTGCTCGCCCGCGTACGGAGGAGTCGGGACTGCGATTGGCGGGGCGAGTCCGGCGTAGGGGACGAGGTGGGTGGCGGTTGGGAACGCACGTCCGTCGACGACGTCGGTCAGGACGCGGGCACCGGTTCTGGTTCCGGTGCCAGGTACAGAGGCGAGATCTTGGCGATGGGGTGCTCGTCCAGGAGTTCCCCTATCGGCACCTCCAGGAACTCGTGCTCATCGCGGACTGCCGGGGGGAAGCCAGTCGGGCTCGGCATGATCAGAGCGGCTGCCTCGGCGCTCGGGACGACGACGTGGGCTCATTGAGTACGACGAGGAGTCCTCGGCGAGGCGCTCGGACGTAAGGGGGCCAAGGACCAGACGCCGGCCGGCCGGCGGCGGCGTCCGACCAGCGTGGTCGGGAGTGACACGGGGGAGCGCCGGACTGGGACCGCGGCACAGACACCGTCAGGGGGTCAGGGCAGGCCTTCGATGCTCCTGAGGTGATCGATGATGTTGTCCCGGGTCCTCATCAGCTGACGAGCCGGTTCGACCAGCGCGGTGCCATCCGCTGACTGTCCGGCTGAAGTGATCGCCGCGTGGATCTGGGCCACCTGCCGCTCCAGCGTCGTGATCAGGTCGAAGGTACTGCGGGGGCCGACCAGACGCGCTGCCGTACCTTGTCGTCGGACCTGACCAATCAGCTCGTCGATCGTGATCCCGACGGCCTGGACGTTCACCTGCTGACCCGAGTCGAGTTGCTCGGCGGTCTGCCGCAGGGTCCGTGCGATGTCAGTGGTCGTCTGCAGGAGGTCAGTGAACGATGCGAGAGTCCGGTCGTCCCGCTCGGAGGTCCGGAGCCGCCGCCACTTGCTGCGCTCCAGCCATGCATTGCTCAGGAGCGTGAGCGTGACTCCGGCGAGTGCGGAGGCGACGGGGATCAGTTGGCCTGCTATCTCAGTCACAGCCCAGGAGTGTGCCACCCTTCCGCGTCCAGGGAGACGTGTTCCGCAACACCAGCCGCCGCTCGGACACCGGCGACGGAGGAGATGCCCCTCTGCAGGTCCCGATGTGGTCCGTTCAGGCTGCCAGCCGCTCGCCGTCGACAACAGGAGGGGAACGGCGTGAGACCCCCGTACCTGTCGTCCGGTACGGGGGTCTCACGTTTTGCGGGTCCGGCTGAGTACTGCTCCCGGGAGGAGGATGTTGTCCGCGGACAACATCCTCCTCCCGGCTATACGAGGGAGTAGAGCACCTCCACCAGGGCATTGAGCTGCTCCTCGTCGAGGCCGGCGCGCAGTGTGGCTGCCTGTTCGGCGGGCGTTTCCCCGAGCGCGCGGACGCGTTGTTGGGCTGTCACGACGTCGATGGCGTCGGGGCTGCCGCTCTGACGGGGTACCTCAGGGGGCGTTCCGGCAGCAGCGGCAACCGGAACGGTGTTGTCCGCGGACAACACTTCCTTCGCCGGCCGGGGTGATGGGTGGGGGGTGTCGTGGGACGGCCGATCGGCGCGGGCAGCAGCGGCACTGCTGGTGTTGTCCGCGGACAACACCGGTTGGGTGGCGGGACCGGCAGGCGGGGGTGTCGCTGCCACGGGAGCAGCGGGCGGGGGAGTGACGGGCGGGGGAGTGATGGATGTCGGCTGAGCGCTCGCCGACGGGGCGGGAGTGTTGTCCGCGGACAGCACCTCTGTCCTTGTCGCCGCGAGAAGCGCCTTGTCTGCCTGGCGCTTGGTCCGTTCCTCCTCACGGAGTTGCTCTTCCAGGGCCAGGAGGCTCTGGGTGCTCAGGGCGGGGTTGTCCTTGAGGGCGCGGGCGAGGCGGCGTCCGTAGCGTTCCGGGGTGTCCTTGGTGATCAGCCGTTCCTGGATTTCGTCCGGGAGGGTGAGAAGTGCGACCTGGTTGCCGACCCAGGAGCGGTCCTTGCCTCGGCGGCGGGCGACCTCGGCTGCGTTTCCTTCGCAGGTGTCGAGCAGCTGCTTGATGCCGCGGGCACGTTCGATGATGTTGAAGTTCTCCCGGTCCTCGTTCTCGAGGAGCAGGTTGTCGATGAAGTCGGCGGTGCTGGTTGCCAGGTCGTCGCGGACGACGAAGTCGAGCGCCTCGAGGCCCACGTGGAGGGCGCTGCGGTAGCGTCGTTCCCCGTTGAGGAGTACGTGGCTGATGCCGGCGCTGAAGTTCGAGGCGTGGTTGGGCCAGAGCTTCAGGTAGGCCTCGCGGGTGACGGCGACGCAGGCGGTGGTCTGCCGCTTGCCGAGGCTGAGTCCCAGGTTGCTCTTCTGTTCGTCTGTGCCGTAGCTCCGACGCGGGTTCACGGGGCATGGCGCGACGGTGTCGAGCTGGAGGCGGATGATCTCGTAGTCGGGGAGGAGGCCTTCGGCCTGTGCCTTGGCGCGGCCGCGTTCGCTGCGGGGGGTGCGACCGAGGTTTCCGAATGCGCTTCCCGCTCCTACGCGGGCAGCTGCCGTGCTCATCCTGCGATCCTCCTTGCGATGGCGCGCATGACGTCCGCCTGCTCGCTGTCCGGTGCGTAGGCGAGGAGGGGGGTCTTGTTGCGCACGGCTTCGCGTTGGTCCTTCAGCTCGTGGACGATGGCGATCACCTCCGGATCCTCTATGGCCTTCCAGGCGTCGAGGGACGAGGTGATGACGTAGCCCTTGCGGGCGTCGTAGAGGTTGACGATGAACCCGAGGTCGCAGATGTCCACGTCGAGGTCGTCGCAGAGTGCGTCGATCTGTTCGCGCAGCAGCTCGTAGGCGTCGGCGGAGGAGTCTTCGGCCTGGACGGGGATGACGATGCCGGAGCTCTTCTGCTCCTCGCCGTCGCGGGTGCGGACGTAGTAGAGCGCGTTGTCCATCGAGTAGCCGAGGCTGGGCGGGCAGTCGACGAGGATGAAGTCGAACTCCTTCTCCAGCTCGGCGAGGGCCTTCTCCAGTGCGGTTTCCTTGATGCGGACTTCGCGGGAGGTGACGAGCTTGGCGTCGAGGAGGAAGCCGTCGGTGCAGGCGGGGAGGAGGAACAGGCGGCCGCCGAAGGCCTCTCCGCCGATTTCGACGATCAGGTCGTGCAGGTCGCCCTGGCGGTCGCCCACCATGTGCTTGACGAGGCTGTCGCCCTTGATGGGCAGGTGCTGGTGCCCGAGCTGCTTCGTGAGGTGTCCCTGCGGGTCGAAGTCGACCATGCAGACGCGGAAGCCCTGTTCGGCCAGTCCCTGGCCTACGCCGGCGGTCATCGCGGTTTTCCCGACGCCGCCCTTCTGGTTGCCCATGGCGATGCGTCGTGCGCCGGTGGCGCGTCGTTCGTGGCGGGGGAGGGGGTGGGTGTCCAGCCACAGGCGGATGGACTGGGCGATGCCCTGGTTGTAGGGGATCTTGAGCTCTGAGCAGTCGCCCCTGAACGCCGCCAGAAGGCTGCGTGGGACGTACGTCGAAAACGACTCGCTGCCGGAGGTGTCGATGAAGCCCAGCGGCTTGAGGCTGGAGCTCCATGACTCGATGCCCTGGGTCACGGCATCCTGGATGTCGACGCCGACGGTCGCGGCACGGATCTTGAGTTCTCGGCGCAGCTGGGGAGGGAGCTTGGTAACTACCTTGTCCCGGTCTTCTGAGGTGTTTGGGGCGGTCATGCGGGGAGTTTACTAACCGGAGGCGTGATTTCAAGCTCTGCCCGGTGACGACGCGGCAGAAATCCTGACGATCTAGCTCAAATCACCTGATTGATGCTCATGCCGCGCGTCAGGAGCGAGCTGGGGCATACGTTCTGTGCCGGTGTCCTGGTCCACGGTGTGGTTGTCCGTGGACAACATCTCTGGGGGTCCGTAGCCCATCAAGGGTGTGGCGCCTCTTGCTGATCCACGGTGGTTCGGCCGCGAGGATCTGCGGCGCCTGGCCGGTGTTCCAGGGAGGCCGTCGGTGCCCCGCTGGTAGCGCCGTTCACACCGGGCCCCGGCTCCTGAGCTGACGACCTGGGCGCAGCTGCCGCCGGAGGACGCAAACGTCGTTCGTGCGTCTGCTCGACCGCAAGGTTGCACGGGCGGCCCGTATGCGCGCCCGACGGCCATTTGTGCGTGAACAGTCAAAAAATCGGCCCCCATAATGGGCCGTCAGGGCGCCGAACTCGACCTCGCCGGTATGGCGGGACCTGCGGGGGAGAGATCGCCCGCCAGAGGGCCCTTTTTGGCGATTCGGCGCGCGATCATCTTCCGAAAATGCTGCTCTGAGGCCCAGTTGACGCTGCCGTGTGTCTGCTGTGCTGGTATCCGGGGTTCGCCACCGTGCTCGCTGGTGATCTTGATGGTTTGGCCCCGGGCGCTCTGCGCCGCCAACACGTGAGACGCTTCCCGCATCGATCAACCTCATCGCAGGGGGTGTGAATGTCCAGGACCGCCGACATCGATCTCGTGTTCGCTTGTACCGTCACCGTAGACGCCGTGCTGCGAGCCCTGGCCGATGAGGGGTGGTCGCTGCAGGAACCACTCGGTATCTCCTACATGGTCAACGACGACGACCTGTTCGACTGGCAGTCGACCTCAGCCGACCGGGCAGCCGATGTCCTGGCCGTGGTGGACTCACCCGAGAACATCGACTATTGCATCGGCGTCTGCATCTATCACCGGACTGCGGAAACCGGTGGCCAGCTCCTTTTTCATGCCGGCCGATCCCGCTGTTCCTTCATCCCGACGATCAACCGACGAAGCCTCCACGGAGCACCGGCCGTGACCGACATGGCCTGGTACCTGAACGCACTGGTACCGCCCCTGCTGGCCATGGGACTGGCCGGCTACGAAGCGAGAGACCTTGTCGACTGAGGTCCGTTCGTCAGCAACTCGATCGACCTGTGGGCAACAACGTGGAGCGGGGTGAGAACCCCTTGCAGGCCGCGGTTCACGAGTGCACCGAGGAGACCGGCATCAACCTGTGGGTGACGAGCCCCGGCTTCGTGCACCAGCCCCGGTCACTGGCCGTGGTGTTCAGCCCGGTATCGGAGACGTCCCTGTACTTCTCCGGCGGCCCCAGGAGTGGATGAGCAGGTCATGATGAGGATCTCCGGAATTTCACCAGAACCGCTTCTCGTTCCCACTTGGTTGGCCTGGTCAAGACGTTGGAGGAGGAGGGGTACATGGGATTGTCGTGCGGTGGGTTTCCTCGACGGCTGGCTGACCGGATCGGCACCTGATGGCCGCTGTCCGGGGCCGTCCTCGGCGTTCGTCGAACTGACGGCTATACAAATGAGGGTGACTGCAGGCTAAGGGACGGCATCTGTACGGCCTCGCCGCGCAGGGCCCGTTGCAGCATGTCGCGCAGGCGTTCGTCGTCCAGGACCGCCCGGTAGTCGACTTCCTCGGACAGGCGGCGGTCCAGGGACAGTGCGTACTCCACGGCCGTACGGACCTTCGGGGGCAGCGGTCCGCGTTGGGAGAGCGTCGCGACAGCGACCATCGCCGTCCGATACCTGCTCGGTGCCTCCGTAGGCTGGTGCTGCTGCGGCATCCGGAAGAGCCGACACGCTACCGACTCCAGATCCGACCCCGCAGGCGGCTGGCAGGGGATGACGGCCCGGCCGTCCCACGCCGCCACGACATCGGCTGCGGACAACAACCCGCCCCTCGTCCACACCGCCATCTGCGGGCGTAGGGTTTCAGCGTGCTCCGGCAGGGCGATCAGCGCGTCGGACGGTTCGGGGCGATGCGGATCTCCCCCCGTCCAGGACCATCCCTGCTCCCTGTGCACCGCCGTCAGCTGCCAAACCAGGCCCGGCAGTGCGCGCGGATCACCGATCCGGGCCAGTGCCCAACGCGCGAAGTCCGCCGTGGTGCCGTCCAGCCACTCGTCGCCGTCCCGGTCGTCCAGCAACGCGAACAACCTGTCAGCGAAAGGCGCGGCCGCCTTCCCCAGCATCGCCAGCAGGTGGGCGGCCCGTACCCGGATCCGCGGATCCGGGTCGTCGAGCAACTCCCCCGCCACCGCCAGCAGCCCCGGACCGGCCGAGGGCCGCGAGACCAGCACCCGCCAGGCTGCATCCAGCGCCGCCAACCGCAGATCGGGACGACCGCCACGGGCCAGCCGGGCGGTGAACCGCGCCGCGACCTCACCGGGCAGGTCCTCGGCTGTCGGCAGGACCAGGTCCGACAGCTCGGGGCGGTAGTCCTCGCCGGCCGGATGCCACAGCAACTCGACCGACGCCGGCTTCGACGGGTCGGTGAACAGCTCCACCAACCCGTCGACCCGCCCGGCCGCGCCGTCCGGGTCCAACCGGTTCAGGCCGCGCAGCGCCGCCAGCCGAAGGACGGGGGTGCCGGCGGTTGCTGTGAGCGTCGTCCGTGCCTCGTCGTCGGTCGGCGCCGCGACCGAGCCCAATCGCAGCAGGAGCCGGATCCGCAACGACGGCTCGGTCTCCGTCCGCAGCCGGTCCAACAGCGGTCCCGGATGTTCCACCAGGTCAATCGCCCAGTAGCGCACCTTCGGGTCCTGGTCCGCGACCAGCGGCTCCGCGGCCGCGCGACACGCTTGCCACGCGGGCGGCCAGCCCGGAGGGATCCGCTCCACGGGCAGGGACCGGCCGCATCCGACCAACATGTTCAGTGCCAGCATCACTTCGTCGCGGGCCGGCAGTGCCGAGTCACGGGCAAGGGCGAGCACGAAGGGCAGTGCGTCCGGTGCCAGGGCACTCATTCCTTGCCGGTACGAGTACATCGCGGAGGACAACCGATCCCCGTCAGTCGGCTCGCCCCCCGCGATCCCTTGCAGCATCGCGATCAATCCAGCTGACCCCGGCTGCCGTTCGAGCCGTTCCCACACCTCGTCCACTGTCACCGCCGCATCCTGGCAGGCGGGGAATGGATCGGACCAACGATTATCGGGCCGAGAGGCCGCACCAGCCAGGAGAGCACCCCGCCACACGAGTCCGGCCTCTCAGCTCAACCTCACGGGCGGGCACTCGCGTCCGGCCCCTCCGGACCAAGCGAAGAGCATTATCCGACGGTCGGGGAGCTCTCCTGAGCAGGTCTGGCCACCTTTGGAGCACAGGGTGAGGAAATTCAAAGAGCGCCATCAATGATGGCTGCCGCTTCAGAACGGCTACGCCAACGGCGAGTACCGCGTAGGGGCGATGCCGGACGCGGGGCTCCGCCGTACCGTCGTCCTGCAGGAGTGTGACCAACGGAGCGGTGAGCAAACGCTGTACTGTCGCAGGACGGATGGCTCCGGTATGGGGCGGTCCCGGCCCGACACCCTGGCCGCCGCCGCGGTACGGCCGGCCGGGCCGACAGCGAGGATAATGAGGGGGCCACGCAGCATGGACAGTTACGTGAGTCCGTATCAGGAGTTCATCGAGGTTCTGGCTCACCGGCACGCAGGCGCTCACCGGAAGGCTCTGACCGGGGAGTTGATCGCCGTCCATGCGGAGATGAACCACCTCCTGGGCCGTACCAAGGGAACGATGGCGACGGCGGTGTGGGCGGACTGCGGCGCCGAGTTCGACCGGTGCACGGAGCTCTACAGGAACGCCTGGGGCCGGTTCATCACAGGGGTCGACGACTACCTGAGCGGCGCGGACACTGCGCCCTCACCGTTGTTGGGTCTGGAGACCACGAAGGCGTTCGAGGCGGCTGTGGACGGGGCCCGGGCCGCGCTCGACATCATGAGGCGGGAGTCCGGTCGGCTCGGCTGTGAGAGCTGGACACACTAGTGTGCCTCCTTGGATCACGCCGAGACTTCGACGGCGGGAAACAAGTCAACGGCCACACGGCACATCGTGGCCATCGTGGTGGAAGACGGGCCAACCAGCTCAGTGCCTGCGAAACACATGACAGTCGCGTTTGCCCACTGCACGGCATGGCACGATGCGTGGGTGGAGAACAAAGAACGTGCAGAGGGCCTGTCTGAGCTCGGCGACCTGCTCATGTCGCTGTCGAACAGGCCCGCCGTCTCCGTGCGGTACGGCCGATTCCCGGCCGGGACGACCCCTGATCACGGGCGGGGGTCTCTTGCCGGCCACGTGCACGCCCTCGTCGCCGACCTTCACCCGATGTGGGAGCGACACCTTGCCAGCGGGGCCGTTCCCCCGAGCGCTTCGCAGGTCGAGGCTCGCCTGGAGCCGCTCACCGCCAACATGGCGATCGAACTGATGACCACGCTCGCCGCCGACGACCTCGTAAGGCCCAGCTCGAAACTCATGAACCGTGAGATCGCCCAACACACTGTGACGCGCATTGTGAAGTGGCTCGGGTCCGGCGCGACGTGGTGGACCAACCGGCAAGGTAGTTCCTGGGATCCCGTCACCGCCTGCACTTTCGACGGCGTGGTTGCCGGAAGTGACGGTGAGTACTTCGCGATCCTGATCCAGCTCGGAGAGGACTGAGCCAGTATGTGTAGCAAGCTGACCGGCAACAGCATCCGCATCGCGGCGGCCGGAATTCGTGCCGATCGGTCGTAACGGAACTTGATGCCGGGGTGACGCATCGACCGTCGGCGTGAAAGCCTCTCGGCAATTTTGAGCTGCGGGAGGATGCCGATCGTCCGGTCAGGTTGCTGGGCTTCTGGGGAACGCCCGACGACCGGACGCTGCCGAACCCCGCTGCTCTCGTCGATGCTGCGTGGGACGAGACGGAGCGGCAGTGGCTCCCGGACTACCAGGATCACGCGCAGGTCGCCGGCTCCTGGATGGGTGCATCGAGCTGCAGGTTCTGTGCGCGGGTCAACGGGTCCCGTGATCTCAGCGACGGCTACTACCCCTGGCCGGAAGGGCCCGGCCACTACGTCCTTGCCCATGGCGTCAGACTGCCGGCCGAGTTCCTCGACCACATCGAGCAGCGACTGCAGACTCTGGAAGAGCTTGCGAGGGACGGCACGTGGTGGCGCCAGAACGCCGCCAGGACGTGAGACCCGACGCGCCGACGAGTCCGTGATGTCCGGAGGGCGGGGCAGCCGCCGGCGCTCGCGGGTGCCTCCCCCAGCGGGGACGGTGGGAGTGCTGCGTCATTACGCGGCAGTCGGCCCCTGCATGACCGGGAGGGCGTCAGCCGCCGGTGAAGGAGCCGAATCCTCCGTCGAAGTGGAGGAGGGGCGGTGTCAGGGTGGGGGTGACGGCGGACTCGACCGCACCGACGACCAGCAGGTGGTCTCCGACCGGCCGACGGTCCACGATGCGCGCGGTGAGCCGGGCGGGGACGCCGCCGAGGATGGGCAGTCCGTCCGCGTCCGGGGCCCAGTCCGTGTCGGCGAAGCGGTCTATGCCGCTGGTGGCGAAGCGGCGGGCCAGGCCGCTCTGGTGCTCGCCGAGGATGTGCGCGGCGAACATCTCGGCGCTGTGCACTGCCGCGCTGGTCGAGGCGGTGGCGGCCAGGTAGAAGGAGACCAGGGCGGGCTGCAGGGAGACGGACGTGAATGAGGTGGCGGTGAAGCCTGCCGGGCCGGGCACGGTCAGGATCGTGACGCCGGCCGCGTGGCGGCGCAGGGTGCGGCGCAGCAGGTCGGCGGGGGTGTCGGTGGTGATGGTCACGGGGGACGGCCTTTCTGGTGGGGCGCTGCGCGTGGGCTAGCGGTAGCCGGAGGGGGTGGGGAGCTGGCCGTTGACGAAGTACTGGCCGAGTTCGTGCTGCTTGTAGGCCACGGGGTCGTGCAGGCTGAGGGTGCGCAGGTTGCGCCAGAAGCGGTCGAGGCCGTGCGCGGTGGCGGTGGAGCGGGCGCCGGTGAGGTCGAACAGGCCGCTGGTGGCAGCCAGTCCGGCGTGGATGGCGCGGACCTTGGCGGCCGCGACGATCTCGGCGACCTGGCCGCGTTCGTCGGCGGTGACGTCGTGGCCGTCGGCGGTGCGGGCGTACAGGTAGGCCAGGGCGCGTTCGGCGCGTTCGACGAGCGCGGAGACGGCCTGGAGTTCGGCGACGTGGGTTCCGTAGTCGGCGAGGATGAAGGGTTCCTGGGTGCCCTGGTCGACGAGGGAGTGGTACCAGGGACGGGTGTGCGCTCGGGTGTAGTCGCGGGCCTCCAGCAGTGCGCCTTCGGCGATGCCGAGGGAGAGGGCGGCGAAGGCGAGCTGGAAGTTGAGGACGGCCATCGACCAGATCGGCGCGGGCGGTTGGTCGAGCGGGCCGAACGCGGCGAGCAGGTCCAGGGCGGGGACGGGGGCCCGGTCGTAGTGGATGCTGCGGCTGGCGGTGAGGCGCTGGCCGACGGTGTCCCATTCGCCGGTCAGCTCGACACCCGGGCCGTCGGGCCGGGTGACCGCGATGAGCAGCTGGTTGGTGTCGCTCCGGACGGCGCGGGTGAACAGCCGGTCGGCGACGGGGGCGCCGGTGGCGAAGCCGCTGTCCCCAGTGACGAGGTAGTTCTCGCCGTCGGGGGCGATGGCGGGCAGTCCCTCCCGGGAGGTGCCGGGGCTGGCCCACAGCAGCGCCTTCGCGCCTGCCTCGGCGATGTGCCGGTCGGCCTCCTCGGTCCCGAAGGAGACGATGGTGCGCAGCCAGCCGTAGTGGTAGACGAGGATGTGGGCGAGGGAGGCGTCGGTGCGGGCGATGAGGCGTGCGGCGTTGAGGCCGGTGCGCCAGGGCTGTCCGTGGCCGCCGTGCCGCTGGGGCAGCGTCAGTGTCAGCAGTCCGTAGGCGCGCAGCAGTTCGATCTCGGCGGTGGGGTCCTGGTTGGCCCGGTCACGTTCGACGACGTCGGCGCGCAGCGCGGTGGCCGCTTCCTGGACGACGGCGTACCAGTGTTCGGCGTCGGGGTCGTGGGGCGCGGTGGGGTCGGGGAGCAGGTCGATGCTGGTCACTGGGGTGTTCCGTTCTGTTCTTCGGTGCTGTTCGCTGCGGCGGTCCTTGTTCCGACGACCCAGGCGTAGGCGGGGGCTGTGCCGTTGAGGAGGTGGTCGCCGATGTCGCGTTCCTTGTAGATGACGGGGTTGTGGACGGCGAGGGTCCGGGCGTTGCGCCAGTGCCGGTCGAGGTGGCGGGAGCCCTGTACGGCGGATGCGCCGCCGGTCTCGAAGAGGAGGTTGGCGGCGCGCAGGACCGTGTCGGCGACGGTGGCGTAGGCCTGGGAGGCGGCGATCTCGGCGGCGTCGTACAGCTCGGGCGGGACGGGTCCGGCGTCGCGCAGCGTGTTGATGCGCTCCAGGTGGTCGACGGCGGCGAGGGTGGTCGCTTCGGCGCTGAAGGCGAGGGCGGAGAGCCGGCCGACGACCTGCTGGACGAGCGGGTCCTGGGCGGGGGTGTCACCGCTTCCGTGGCTGTAGACGCGTTGGCGGCTGCGGACGTAGTCGACGGCGTCGCGGACGACGGCGCGGGCGATGCCGGTGAGGGTGGCGAGGTGGAACAGCTGGTAGAAGGCGATCATGTAGTTGGGGGCACGGTCGGCGAACCAGAAAACGTCGTCGGGCCGGACGGCGACTTCGTGCAGGTGGGTTCCGCCGGAGGCGGTGAGGCGCTGGCCGAAGCCGTCCCAGTCGTCGTGCCGGGTGGTGCCGGGGTCGTCGGCGCGGACGAGGGCGAAACCGAGGCGGTCGTCGCCGTGGCGGGCGAGGACGGCGATCCAGTCGGCGTAGAGGGTGCCTGTGCTGTAGTGCTTGGTGCCGCTGATGCGCCAGTCGTCGTCGGCGTGCTCGGTGATGACGGTCTGGACGGTGCCGAGTTCGCCGTTGCCGATCTCGGTGACGGCGTTGCCGATGATCGCGCCTTCGGCGGTGCGGGTGAGCCAGCGGTCCCGGACGGTGGAGTGGGGGTCGTTGAGGCGTTCCTCGACGATGCCGAAGTGGGCGCGCAGGATCTGGGGCAGGTTGGAGTCGGCCTGGGCGAGTTCGACGAGCAGGCGGAACAACTGGGTGATGGTGGCGCCGTGGCCGCCGTGGCTCACCGGGACTCGCAGGGCTCCGAATCCGGCCTGGCGCAGGAGGGCGACGGCGTCGTGGGCGAGTTCGCGGTGCGCGTCGCGGTCGGCTGCGCCGGCGGCGATCTCCTCGAAGAGGGGGCGGAACCGGGCGGCGAGGTGCTCGTGGGCCGGTGCCGGGGGGTGGGTGTCCACCTGGCCGGTGGCGGTGGCGGTGGCGGTGCTGGGGGTGCTGGTCATGGCTGGTCCTTGAACGCGCCGCGGTAGCGGGCGGCGGGGTGGCGGTCGTTGAGCAGGTCGGTGCCGAAGAGTTTGCGGCGCAGAGTGCCGGGTGCGTACTGGTACTGGGCGAGGCCGCGGGCGCGTAGTACCGGCATGACGTGGTCGGCGAACTCGTCGTAGGACTGCGGCAGGCGCCAGTTGACGACGTTGATGCCGTCGACGCCGGCGTCCTGCCACTCCTGGAGCCGGTCGGCGATCTGCTCGGGGGTGCCGACGACGCGGGCGCGGCGGCCGAGCAGGTCGGCGAGGTCGGCGACGACGGGTTCACGGTCGGGGAAGCTGCGGCGCAGCCATTCGAGGATGCCCTTGCTGGAGTTGGTTTCCACCTGGGACAGCGGGGTGTCGGGCGGGTAGGCGCTGCCGTCGGGCTTCAGCCCGTAGTTCATGTGGGCGAGGAATCCGTCGGGGCTGGCGTAGGAGTCGAGTTCGGCTTCGTTGCGCCGTGCTTCCGCCTCGGTGGAGCCGACGACGAACGACAGGGCCTGGAAGAAGAGGATGTCCTCGGCGCGCCGGCCCAGGGCGACGGCAGCGGCGCGGGTGGCGGCGATCCCCTCGGCGGCGACGGCCGGGTTGGGTGCGGCGATGAACACCGCTTCGGCGTTGGCCGCGGCGAACGCGCGGCCGGCCTCGGAGGCGCCGGCCTGGAAGAGGACCGGGGTGCGCTGCGGGGAGGGTGAGGACAGGTGTGGGCCGTCGACGGAGTAGCGCGGGCCGCGGTGGTCGATGCGGTGGATCTTGGACGCGTCGGCGTAGACGCCGGTGGCGCGGTCGCGGACCAGTGCCCCGTCGTCCCAGGAGCCTTCCCAGAGCTTGTAGACGACGTCCGCGTACTCGGCGGCCCAGGCGTAGCGCGCGCCGTGCTCGGGCAGGGCGTCCAGGCCGAAGTTGCGGGCGGCGTTCTCCTGGGTGCTGGTGACGATGTTCCAGGCGATCCGGCCCTTGGAGAGATGGTCGAGGGTGGAGATCTTGCGGGCGAAGTTGAACGGGTGTTCCTGCAGGACGCTGCTGGTGAACGCCAGTCCGAGGTGTTCGGTGTTGACGGCGAGGGCGGACAGCAGGACGGAGGGGTCGTTGCTGGGGATCTGGAGTCCTTCGCGGGCGTTGACGTCGAAGCTGCCGAGGGCGGGCCCGTAGAGGCCGGTGACGTCGGCGAAGAAGGCGGCGTCGAACAGGCCGCGTTCCAGGGTCCGCACGACATCGATCCACAGGCCGACGTCGTTGAAGTCGATCTGGCGGGCGTCGGGGTGGCGCCACTGGCCGTGCTGGATGTGGGAGGCGGTGTTCATCACGAAGGCGTTGAAGCGCAGTGGGCGGGGCGGGCGATGCGGCATGGCAGTCCTCATTCGGTGGCCGCGGCGGCGGCGGGCAGTCGGGGCGCGGCATCCAGCAGGCGCCGGGTGTAGGGGTGGGCCGGGGTGGCGAAGACGTCGGCGGCGGGTCCGGTCTCGACGATCCGGCCCGCTGTCATCACGGCGATGTCGTCGCTCATGTGCTGGACGACGCCCAGGTCGTGGGAGATGAACAGGTAGGCGAGGTGGAACTCGCGTTGCAGGTCGTCGAGGAGGTCGAGGATCTGTGCCTGGACGGAGACGTCGAGGGCGGAGACCGCCTCGTCGCAGACCAGCAGCTCGGGACCGGGGGCGAGGGCACGGGCGATGGCGACGCGCTGGCGCTGGCCGCCGGACAGCCTCGCGGGGCGGCGGTCGGCCACCGTGGCGGCCAGGCCGACGGCGTCCAGCAGGCCGGCCACCCGCCGGTCGAGCTCGCCCTTGCCGGGGTTGCCGGGTCCTGCATGGACGGTGAGGGCGTCGGTGAGGATCTGCCGGACGGTCAGGCGCGGGTCGAACGAGCCGAGCGGGTCCTGGTAGACGGCGCCGATCCGGTGCCGGTGGGGCCGGCGCAGGCGTTCGGGCAGTGCGCTCCAGGGCAGGCCGTCGAGCGTGACGGTACCGGTGTCGGGTGCGGTCAGGCCGAGCACGATCCGGGCCAGGGTGCTCTTGCCGGACCCGGACTCGCCCACCAGGCCAAGGGTTCGGCCCGCCTCCAACTGGAGGCCGACTCCGTCCAGGACCTGGTGGGATGTGCCGTCGGGGCCCTGGTAGTTCTTGCCGACCTTCTCAACGGCCAGCAGGGGCGCGGGGGCACCGTGTCCGGCAGCGGCGGGATCGGTCGCGGGTACCGGGCTGGGCCGGCTCCGCCGCAGGACCTCCGTCGCGGCGGGGGCCGGCCGGTCGGAGAGGCGGCTGCCGCGGGGCCGGCCGGTGGGCACCGCCCGGATGAGGCGGCGCGTGTAGTCGTGGGCCGGCCGGGTGAGCACCGTGGTGCTCTCGCCCTGCTCGACGATCCTGCCCTCGTGCATGACCGCGACCCGGTCGGCGATCCGGTCGACGACCGCGAGGTCGTGGCTGATCAGCAGGATCGCCGTGCCGGCCGCCTTCAGCTGCTCCAGCAGGTCGAGGATCTGACGCTGCACGGTGGCGTCCAGCGCGGTGGTGGGCTCGTCCGCGATCAGCAGCGGAGGGTCCAGGGCCAGCGCGGAGGCGATCAGGGCCCGCTGGCGCAGTCCGCCCGACAACTCTCCCGGCCGCTGGCGGGCCCGTCGCTCCGGTTCGGGGACGCCTGCGGCGGTCAGGAGCTCGATGACACGCTCGCGTCTGCGGGTCGGTCCGAGGCCGGCGCCCCGCAGTGCGTCGGCGATCTCCCGGCCGACCGGGCGCAGCGGGTCGAGGGAGACCAGAGCGTCCTGGAGGACGAAGCCGACCTGCGTACCGCGCAGGTGGCGCAGTCCGCGCGCGCCCAGGCCGGGGACGTCGGTGCCGCCCACCTGCAGCCGCTCGGCGCTGACCTCGGCCCCCGTGCCGGCCAGGCCGACCACGGCGCGGGCGGTGACGGACTTCCCGGATCCTGATTCGCCGACCAGGGCCAGGCACTGGCCCGGCTCGACCTGCAGGGACACGCCCTGGACGACGGGGGCCCTACGGCCGCGGGGGCCGAAGGAGACGTTCAGGTCCCGGATGTCCAGCACGGGGGTGGTGGCGGGATGGCCGGGGCGGTGTGGTGGAAGAGCCGTCATCACTGCTCCCGGGTTCGGCGCTGGAGGGTGCGGCCCAGCACGGTGACGGTGGCGGCGCTGAGTACGATCAGCGCGCCGGGGAAGAAGGTGAGCCACCAGGCGTTGGCGAGGTAGGGGCGGCCGGCGGCGAGCATGGCGCCCCATTCCGGGGCGGGTGGTGCGGCGCCTAGCCCGAGGAAGCTGAGTGAGCACGCCCATACGACGGCCTGGCCGATGCCGAGGGTGGCCAGGGCGAGGAGCGGGCTGAGCGTGTTGGGCAGGATGTGGCGTGCCAGGACGGTGCGCCGGCGGTGGCCGAGGACGGTGGCCGCTTCCACGTAGCCGGCCGCGCGGACGGTGCGCACCCGGCCGCGGATGATGCGGGCGTAGCCGGGAGCGGTGGCGAGGCCGACCGCGAGGGCGGATGCGGTGGGGCCGCCGCCGAAGGCGGTGACCAGTAGGAGGGCCAGCATCATCACGGGGACGGCGAAGGCCACTTCGAGGAGGCGGCCGATCGCGAAGTCGGTGATCCGCCCGCCGAGGGCGGCCGCGGTACCCAGCAGCAGGGCGAGGCCGAGCCCGAGGGCGGTGGCCAGCACGCCGATCAGGAATGAGGAGCGGGCGCCGTGGACGGTGCGGGTGAAGATGTCGCGTCCGGATTCGTCGGTTCCGAACCAGTGGTCGGCGGACGGGCTGTGGAAGGCGTCGGCGGGGTCGATCGCGGTGGGGCTGTGCGGGGCGAGCAGGCCCGGCACGGCGGCGGCCAGCAGGAGCAGGGCGAGCAGGGCGGCGGCGAGCACCGGCCCGGTCGGCCGTCGCGGGCCGCTGTTGTGCTTCCGGAGGGTCGGTCCTCCGGTTGCGGGGGCGGCGGGTTCGGGTGCCGGCGCGGGGCGGGCGGCGGTGGAGTGCGGGGTGTGGGTCATGTGGGGCTCCCGGCGCGCAGGCGGGGGTCGGCCAGGTGCTCGGCCGCTTCGGTGAACGCGGTGACCGCGATGTAGGCGAGTGCGACGACGAGGACGGTGCCGATGACGACGGGGGTGTCCTTGGTGAGGACGGCGCTGAGCAGGGTGCGGCCCAGGCCGTTGCGGGAGAAGACGGTCTCGACGACGACGGCGCCGCTGATGAGTGCGCCGAACGCCCATCCGGAGAGGTTGATGGCGGGCAGTGCGGCGTGGCGCAGGGCGTGCACGAGGCGGACCCGGGTCTCGCTGTCGCCGCGGGCGCGGGCCGAGAGGGTGAACGGGGCGTCGAGCGCGTCGAGGAGGGAGTCGCGCATGACCTGTCCGAGGAATCCGGCGAGCGGCAGGGCCAGGGTGAGGACGGGCAGGATCAGGCCCTCGATGCCGGGGGTGCTGATCGGCGGCAGCCAGCGCAGTTGGACGCCGAACAGCAGCGCGAGCATGCTGGCGAGCCAGAAGTGCGGGACGGCGGCCGCCGCGACCTCCAGCGCGCCGGCCAGCGCGGCGACCAGGCGCCCGCCTCGGGTCGACCACAGGGCGACGAGCAGGGCGATCACCCAGGCGACGGCCAGGGCGAGGGCTGCGAGCAGCAGGGTCGCTCCCACGGAGTGGCCGATCAGGGTGGTGACCGGCGTCTTGTGGGCGTAGGAGGTGCCCAGGTCGCCGTGGACGAGGCGGCCGAGCTGGTCGGTGTACTGGTGCCACAGCGGTCGGTCGAAGCCGTACCGGGCTGCGACGTCGGCGAGCTGGGCGGCGCTGGTGCGCGAGCCGGGGCCGCCGAGGACGGCTTCCGCCGGGTCGCCGGGGGCGGCCCGCATGCCGAAGAACGCCAGGGTGGCGGCGGCCCAGAGGACGAACGCGGCGCCGAGCAGGCGGGCCGCCGCCCGGCGGGCGGTGCGCTTGAGGTGCGCACCGCCCTGGGCGGATCGGGTCGCCATCAGCTGATCCAGGCGTCGTAGAGGTCGGGCAGGGCGAGGGACGGTGCCAGGCGAAGGCCGTGCACGTTGGAGCGCTGGCCCAGGCGGGTCTGCTGCTCGTAGACGGGCAGGGTGTAGGCGCCGGCGGTGATCAGCTGCTGGGCCTGCTTGTACAGCTCGGCGCGGCGGGCGTCGTCGGAGACCTGGGAAGCCTGGTCGAGGAGAGCGTCCAGTTCGGGGTTCGCGAGGTGGACGGTGTTGGCGTGGTAGGTGCCGGGCTTGGCGTCGGCGTTGGCGGCCGAGTGGTAGGTGATCCGCAGCACGTCGGCGGAGTTCTTGGTGTAGTACACCGGGATCGCGTCGTAGTCCCAGGTGTTGTTGACGGTCCACCAGGCGGCGGTCTCCAGGGGCTGGAGCTTCACTTCGAAGCCGCTCTTGAGGGCGGTCGCCTGGATCTGCTCGTAGACGGCGGCCTCCAGCGGGATGAACGCGCTGTAGGGCAGGACCGCGGTGAGGCGCTTGCCGTCCTTGGTGCGGTAGCCGGCCGTGTCCCGGCCGCTCCAGCCGGCCTCGTCGAGCAGGGCGGCGGCCTTGGCGGGATCGTAGGCCTGCGCGGTGGCGGGGACGGCGTGGCGGGTGGCGGAGCTGAGCAGGGAGGTGGCCTGGGAGACGGTGCCGATGTAGACGCTGGCCAGGGCGGACTTGATGTCGGCGGAGGCGAAGAACGCCTGGCGCACCTTGAGGTCGTCGAAGGGGGCGCGGCGGGTGTTGAGCTCCAGTTCGACGGGTTCGCCGGGCCGGGAGGCGATGGTGACGGACAGGGCCGGGTCGCTCTTGGCGGCGACCGCGTGCTGGGGTGCGATGGTGTCGATGACGTGGACCTGGCCGCTCTGGAGGGCGGCGAAGCGGGTGGTGCTGTCGGGGACGAAACGCCACACGATCTTGTCGAGGCGGGCGGGGCCGGTGTGGGCGGCGCCGGGCGCGGGGGTGTTGAAGTGCGGGTTGCGCACCAAGGTCACCGCGTCCTGGCGGGCCCAGTTCTGCACCTGGAACGGGCCGGTGCCGATGGGCTGTTCGCAGTTGCCGGCCAGGCCGCGGGTGAAGCCGGCGGGGGATTCGATCGGCAGCCAGACCTGGGAGAGGGATTCCAGGAGCGCGCTGTCGGGGGTGGAGAGCTTGATGACGACGGTGGAGGTGTCAGGTGCCTGCACGGAGGCCACCTTGGCGAGGGCGAGGCGGCCGGTGGACGACAGGGTGGCGGGGTCCTGGACGCGCTCGATGTTGGCCTTGACGGCGGCGGCGTCCAGGGGGGTCCCGTCGCTGAAGACCACGTCGGTGCGCAGCTTCACCGTCCAGGAGAGGCCGTCGGGCGCGGCCTCCCAGGAGGCGGCCAGCCACGGACGGATCTCGCCCTTCTCGTCCTGGTAGAAGAGGCTCTGCAGGAACTGCTGGCCCAGCAGGGCCTGGGCCATGTTCCCGCGGTTCTGCGGGTCGAGGCAGGTGGGCTCGTCGTCGCCGGTGGCGAAGACGAGGGTGCCGCCCTCGCGCGGGGCCGCGGTGTCCTGCCCGGGAGTCGCGCCGCTGCCGCAGGCCGACAGGAGCAGGGCGGTGGCAGCGGCGGCCACGGTGGCGGTGGTTCTGGTGGTGCGCATGACGGGGTGTCCCCTTCTTCCGGCGCACGGTCGGGCGCCGGGGATGCGGTCACGGCCGGGTCGGGCCGTGGGAGGGAGGGCGGATGACGATCGGCCGGCAGGGGTGCCGGAGCCGAGGAGCGGTGGAAGACCGGGTCGACCGGACCCGTGCCGGGCACAGGGGAGGGTCGGGTCGGCTGCGGCGGCGCGGTGCGCCGTCGCGGTCCTGACGCGTTCAGCGACAGGTAGCGCTGCAGGTCCGCTTGAGGTCGACGTGGCGGCGTGCCACGAGCCAGGCGGAAGCAAGCTCTTCCATCGGTGTCATCTCTCCTCCGCCGCTTCCCCCCCGCCCGGCGGGCGGGGAAGGTGACGACGGGTCTACGGGAAGGAACGGGACGTGTTCGGGGTGTTTCGCGAGCCCGAGGGCGGGCGTCCGACGCTCAGGGGGCGGGCACCGCGGCGGGCAGGAAGGGCGTGTGCGCGGGGGCGGTCGCGGGGGCACCGGTCCCTTGGAACAGGCCACGCCGGGTGAGTTCGGGCAGGACGCCCTCGCCGAACCAGAAGAGTTCCTCCAGGTGCGGGTAGCCGGAGAGGATGAACTCCTCGATGCCGAGCGCGGCGTACTCGGCAATGCGGTCAGCGACCTCCTGATGGCTGCCGACCAGCGCGGTGCCGGCGCCGCCACGCACCAGGCCGACGCCGGACCACAGGTTCGGCGACACCTCCAGCGCGTGCGCCTGCCGCCAGCCGCCGGTGGAGCGCAGGTCCTCGTGGAGCTCGCGCATCCGGGCCTGTCCGGTGGACTCGCTGCGGGCCAGACCCTGTTGGGCCTGGCGCACCAGATCGGGGCCGAGGGCGTCCAGCAGCGACTGGGCCTGCTGCCAGGCCTGGTCGGCGCTGTCGCGGGTGATGACGTGCAGGCGGATGCCGAAGCGCAGGGACCGGCCCTCGGCCGCGGCGAGCGCCCGCATCCAGGCGATCTTCTCGGCGACGGCGGCCGGCGGCTCGCCCCAGGTGAGGTAGACGTCGCAGTGCCGGGCGGCCACTGGCCCGGCGGCGGAGGAGGACCCGCCGAAGTACAGCGGCGGCACCGGGTCGGGCAGGCGGGGCAGCGCCGCGTCCTCCACGTGCAGGTGGGTGCCCCGGTGGCTGACCTGCTCCCCGGCCCACAGCCTGCGCACGATGGAGAGGAACTCCTCGCACCGCTCGTAGCGCTCTTCCTTGGAGAGGTGGTCACCGTAGGCGCGCTGCTCGTGCGCCTCGCCACCCGTGACCACGTTGAGCAGCAGCCGCCCCGGGGCGTGGGCGCTGAACGTGGCGGCCATCTGGGCGGCCAGGGTGGGGCTGACGAGGCCGGGGCGGAAGGCGATGAGGAACGCGAGGCGTTCGGTCTCGCGGGCGAGCATCGCGGTGGTGAGCCAGGCGTCCTCGCACCAGGCGCCGGCCGGTGTCAGCGCTCCTGTGAAGCCGAACTCCTCGGCGGCGTGGACGATCGAGGACAGGTAGCCGATGGTCGCTCTCCGGTCCCCGGCGGCGACCCCGGCCGGCTGGCCGTGGCCCCCGCCGACGATGAAGCGCGAGTCGCCGTAGGTGGGCAGGAACCAGTGGAACGCGAGCGGACTGGCAGTCATGGCGGGTGCGGCTCTCTCGTGTGCGAAGGCGGGAGTGGGGGCGGGCGGGGCAGCGGGGTCAGATCAGGCCGTGGCGGGGCGGCGCGGTCGCGGTCAACGTCCAGCGGCCGATGTGCTGCACCTTCCAGCGGGTCGGGTCGTGCAGGGTGTGGGTCCGCGCGTCCCGCCAGAACCTCGACAGGCCCAGCGGCTCCGCGGCGGCCCGGGTGCCGGCCAGCTCGAACAGCACGGAGGAGGCTTCGACGGCGGCCCGGGCACAGGCGACCTTCGCCACCGCGGTGGCGACGGAGGCTGCGGCAGTGTTCTGCGCGTCGGGTGCGGTCCGGGCGGTGTCCACTGCTCGGGCGGCCTCGCGCAGCAGCGCCTCGGCGGCGCGGACGGTGATCTCGCACTCGCCCGCCTGCTGGACGAGCAGCGGGTCGTCCACGGCGTGTTCGGCGCCGCTCTCGAACCAGGGCCGGGCCCGGGCGGTCTCTGCGACGGCCGCGCTCAGGGCGGCCCGCGCGATACCCGCGTCCAGTGCGGCGTGCAGGACCTGCGCGAAGGAGCCGTACGCCGTCGGAGCCGCGAACTCCCTTGTGTAGGGCAGCACATGCTCCTCGGGCACATGCACCCGTTCCAGTCGCACGGTCCCGCTGCCGGTGGTGCGCTGCCCTATGCCCTGCCAGTCGTCCACGACGCTCACACCCGGGGCATCGGCCCGCACGAACGCCACCGCCTTGGGGCGGGATCCGTCGAGCAGCGGATCCGCGTGCGGCAGCACCGCCCTTACCACCAGCCAGTGCGCCAGCAGCGAACCGGTCGCGTAGAACTTCTCACCCTCCAGCACGTAGCCGCCGCCGGACCGCGGGGTGAGCGTGGTGCGGTCCTCCGCGACCGTACGGCTGCCGCGCTCGGACTGGGCGTTGGCCAGCCGCCGCCCGGCCAGCACCTCGCCGAAGAAGAACGCCTGCTGTGCGGGGCTGCCCTGGCGGCGCAGCAGTTCCAGGAAGACGTAGTGGCTGTGCGGGATCTGGGCGATGCTCGGGTCGGCCGCGGCCAGCAGCCGGAACACCTCGGTCAGCACGGGAACGCCGACATCCGCACCCCCGAGTTCAGCCGGGACGCTCAGCGCGAACAGGCCCGCCTCGGTGAGCCGGTGGATCTCAGCGGCCGGCAGGATCCGGTCGCGGTCGCGGTGGGCGGCGCCTTCGGCGAACTCGGCGGCCAGCCGCGCCGCCGTGGTCACGGCCGGGGCGTCCGGGTCCCGTCCCGGGTCGGGGACGGCGGCAGGGCTGGGCGGCATGACGGAGCTCCAGTTCGCAGAACAGGGACAGGGCAGGACGGAGACACGTCGAGGACGGGCCCGTGGTGAGAGCAGGCCCCCGTCGACTGGCCGAGGGCAGTCCGTGCGTGTATGCACCTGATGTCGACGGATGACGAGGGGCGGACGGAAGGCACGGGTGCGTGCACACGCGGCTACAAGGGAAAGCCATGAAGCGGCCGTGCGACACACAGGGGACAACCCGGCGCGCGAGCACAGCACTGTGCCGCAGCCCCGTACCCGGCCCGCAGAACGGGCCCGGCCCGGGTCGCAGGCCGGGAGGCCGCCACGAGCGGTGGCCCTGCGCGCCACCGCGGCGCGGTGGGCAGGATCAGTCGTGGTCAGACGGGGAGCAACGGGCTCACGGGGCCGCGGAACTCAGATCAGCGGCGACATCGGCGGGCCGGACCCGCTCCGGTTGCGCCGCTCGCCACCGATGACCTGGAAGGGGTCTGTGCGGTGGGCATGGCGTTTACTATCGCCCGCGCCACCAGGGGCGTCAAATAGGAGTTCGCAAGAGTACTGTAGGGAAACCCTTCCACCATCGGACTGTGGAGGGCACCTGAGGGCCGGGGCCGGAAGGCCGCCGGAACGGAGGCCGGCATGCGCACCGAACAACTCGACTACCTCGCCGCGGTCACCCGGCTCGGCTCACTGCGCCTGGCCGCGCAGGAACTCCACATGACCCAGCCCGCGCTGAGCGAGACGCTGCGCAACCTGGAGAAGGAACTGGGAGTGACACTGCTGGAGCGCCGGCGCTCCGGAGCGACCCTCAGCGACGAGGGCCGCGAGCTGATGCCGCTCGTGACGGAAGTCCTGGACGCCGTCGACCGGCTGCGCCGCGCCGCCGACCACCAGCACAGCGTCAGCAGGATGGTCCGCCTCGGCACCGTGAACGCCGCCACCGTACCGCTCCTGGTCCCGGCGATCGAGGAGTTCCGGCGCAAGCGGCCCGAGACCCAGGTCGAGGTGATCCCCGCACAGCAGGCCCAGATCCACCGGGCGCTGCTGGACGGCAGCTTCGACATGGGCCTGGTCAACCTGCTGGAGGGCGACGACGACCCGCACGACCTGGCGACGACGCCACTGCTGCGCGGAGACGTCGTGGTCTGCATGCGCCACGACGACCCGCTGGCGGCGAAGGAGTCGATCACCCGGGAGGACCTGGCGGAGCGGCCGCTGGTCGTGATGCGCGCCGGCTACCTGATGCACCGCTTCGTGCACCGCCTCTTCGACGGACAGGTGCCGGGCTTCTCCTACTCCACCGACGGCGCGGAGATGGGCAAACTCATGGTCGCCGAAGGGCTGGGTGTCACACTGCTGCCGGACTACAGCGTCCTCGGCGACCCCCTGGAGCGCTGCGGACTGCTGACCGCCAGGCCCCTGGCCGCCCCCCGCACCCGGGTGCGCCTCGTGCTGCAGTCCCGCCTCGCGGGCAGCATGCCCACGGCCATGCGCGACCTGCGCCAGGCGCTGGTGGACCGCGCCGCCCGCTACGAGGCCGGCCACGCCGGCGCCGCGCCCGTCGAACGGCCGGCCTGCGGCTGACAGGCTCACCCGATCACCGACTGCGAACGACGCGTAGTGCGCTCCGGCCGGACTACGCGCCGGCGGCCACGCCGGGTGCCGCGCAGGGTCGTCCGCCGAGGTGACCCCTGTTCGCCCAGGGCGGCCCCCGCCGGAGCCCGTCGGTGGCTCGCACGGCAGGTAGAAGTCCCGGACCGGCAGGAACCCGGCCGGCGCGGCCGCGTTCGGACTGTCGGCCCGGTCGGTTGCCCGGCTGCGGCCGGACCGTGGGACCACGTGCGGCGCGTAGTCCTGCGCGAGGTTGTCCCTACGCGATGGCGGGCGGGATCGGGGCCGTCAGCGCTGGCAGGGGTCTGATCCCGTCTTTTATGCAGGTCAGGACCCATCCCGCAGCGTCCCGGCGGTTCTGGACAAGCGGGGCGGGGATGGCCAGGATGGGTGGTGTCCAAGCCGTGCGGACCAGGCGCCGGCCGGCCCACCGCGGCCCTTGCCCCGCGACCGGGGCCCGCCCAGGGAGGTCCGGATGAGCGAGGCACGTCGCATCCGCCCGCCGCGTGTGCCCGGTCGCCCCCGTGGCACCGCCCCGGATGCGGCACGCGGGGTGGCGGAGCTCGTCGGACGGGACGAGGAACGCGCGCGGCTGGCCGAGATCCTCGACCTGGCCCGGCGCGGGATGAGCGCGACCCTGGTCCTTCGGGGTGGCCCGGGCGTCGGCAAGACCACCCTCCTCGACGACCTCGCCCTGCGTGCGGCCGGGGACTTCGAAGTGATCCGCTTCGATGCGGTCGAGTCCGAGGCCGAGCTGGGCTACGCCGCACTGCACCAAGTCCTCGCCTCGCGCCTCGGAGGGCTGGCGAAGTTGCCCGGCCCGCAACGCGGTGCCCTGGGGCGGGTATTCGGTTTCGAAGACCGAGTGGCGCCGCCGGACCGCCTCCTGGTCTCGCTGGGCGCGCTCGGACTGCTGACGGACCGTCCGGCGGGCAGTCGTCAGCTGCTGTGCCTGGTGGACGACGCGCAGTGGCTCGACCGCGATTCCGCCGACGTGCTGGGCTTCGTGGCCCGCCGCCTGTACGCGGACTCGACCGCGATGGCGTTCGCCCTGCGTGACGATGCCGCGGGCGCCGAACGGCTGACAGGGCTGCCCGATCTCGCTGTCGAGGGACTGGACGGCCGCGCGGCGTACGGCCTGCTGGCGCGAGCCGCCGGCGGCGACGCGGATCCAGGAGTGGCCGGGCGCCTGGTGGACGCGACCGGCGGCAACCCGCTGGCGCTGATCGAGGCAGTGCGGGAACTGGATCCGGAGCAGCTCAGCGGCCGTACCCCGCTACCCGATCCGGTACCGGTCGGCCTGCAGCTGGAGCGCGGCTACCTGCGCGAGGTGGCGGCGTTCACGGCCGACACCCGCACGCTGCTGCTGGCGGCGGCCGCCGACTCCACCGGGAGCGCGGACCTGCTCTGGCGGGCTGGCACGCTGCTCGGCTTCGGTCCGCACGCGGCCGCACCGGCGGAGGGGCGCGGTCTGATCGCCGTCCGCGAGACCGTCAGATTCCGGCACCCCCTGATCCGTTCCGCCGTCTACTACGGTGCCCCGAGGGCCGAGCGCGCCCGGGTGCACGCCGCGCTCGCCGCCGCCGTCTGCGACGCCGGTCCGGCGGAACTGCGTGCATGGCACCTGGCCGCCGCCGCGACCGGTCCGGACGAGGTGGTCGCGGCGGAGCTGGAACTCGCGGCGGGCCGGGTGCGGGCACGCGGCAGCTGGTCGGCGGCCGCCACGCTGCTTGGCCGGGCCGGCGCTCTGACCCCCGACGGGGCGGCCGCGGCGCGCCGCCTGCTGGCCGCCGCAGAGGCGAGCGCGGTGGGCGGGAACCCCGGCCGGGCACAGAGCCAGTTGGATGAGGCCGCCGCCCACCGTGGGGATCCCCGCCACACCGGGCTCGTACTGCGGGCTCAGGCCCGCATCCACCGGTTGGCGGGAGCACCGGCAGCGGCGACCGGGTCGCTGCTGGCAGCGGCCCGTGAGCTGGGCGCGGTGGATGTGCGGCTCGCCCGGGACATCCTGGTCGAAGCGCTCGTCCAGGCGCAGGTCAGCGACCGGATGGCGCCCGCGGGTGCTGACCGGCGCGGTGTCGCCGAGGCCGCGGCCGCCCTACCACTGCCGGTCTCCGTTCCGGTCACCACAGGGGATCTCGTCCTGGACGCGGACACGGCGGTGCACCTGGAGGGGATCGCGGCGGCCCTTCCGCGGCTGCGCGGATCCGTCACCGCGGTCCTGGCGGCCCGCTCGACCTCGCCGGAGGTGTTCCAGTGGCTCGCGGCGGCCTGTTCGCACGCCACTGTGCTGGGCGACGACATCGCCCTGTACGAGTTGGCGTGGCGCCTGGAGTCGCTGGCGCGGGAGCAGGGAGCCGTCCTGCCGATGGCTCTCGCCCTCAGCCACACCGCACTGTCGGAACTGATCGCTGGCCGCCTCCCGGACGCGGAGCGGCTGTTCGACCAGCGCGCGGCGCTGGCGGAGGCGGGCGGCGACGTCGAGCATCTCGGGGCACTGCTGGTGGCCGGCTGGCGGGGCGATGCGTCGTCGGTCCGCGAGCTCTCCGCCGCCGTCGACGCCCGGGCAGCCCGCACCGGACAGGGCTACCTGCTGGTCTTCCGGTCCTACGCCCAAGCCGTCCTCGCCCTCGCCGACGAGCAGTACGCGCAGGCACTGCTTCTGCTGGAGGACCGCCTCGGAGAGACCAGCCAGCTGAAGTTCGCCCTCGTCGACGCCGTCGAGGCGGCCGTGCGCAGCGGCCGCGCCGACAGGGCCAAGGGCCCGCTCGCGCAGCTGACCGCGCTCGCCGAGGGCTCGCCCGTGCCGTCGCTCCTCGGGGACCTCGCCCGTGCGCGGGCCTTGGTCGCGACCGACGCGCTGGAGGCGGAGGAGCTGTACCGCAAGGCCGTCGCACACCACGGAGCTACGCGTGGCGGTGGCCGGCTCGCCCGCAGCCGCCAGGTGTACGGGGAGTGGCTGCGCCGGGAGCGTCGCGTCAAGGAGGCCCGTGTCGAGCTGCGGGCTGCCCACGATCTGCTGGACGCGATGGGTGCGCGCGCCTTCGCGGCCAGGTGCGCCAGGGAGCTCGCCGCGGCGGGCGAGAACATCCGATCCCGCGACGAGCGGCCCGGTGGGCTGACCGCGCAACAGGCCCGGGTCGCGCACCTCGCCGCCACCGGGGCCACCAACGCCGAGATCGCCGCCCAGCTGTTCCTCAGTGCCCACACCGTCGACTACCACCTGCGCAACGTCTTCCGGAAACTGGACGTCCGCTCCCGCCGCGACCTCGCCCGCCTCACCGAGAACGGGGCCGGGCAGGGCCGCTGACGAGAGAGCCCGGCTGGAGACGTCTCGGCGCCGACTGGGAAGCAGGACTGCTCCCTAGTCGGCGCCGAGGTACTTCCGGTCAGCCGGTCGTCAGGTTCCACTTCTGGTTGGCCGTGGCGGTGCAGTCCCAGATCTGCAGCCGCGTGCCGTTGGCGGAACTACTGCCGACGGCGTCCAGGCACCGCCCGGAGGCGGGATTCAGGAGCGAGCCGTCCGCCCGTGACTGCCACTGCTGGGCACCGGTGGTGTTGCAGTCGTAGATCTGCACCGCCGCGCCGTTGGCGGTGCCGGCTGCGGCGACGTCCAGGCACTTGCCCAGGGCGCGCAGTGAGCCGTCGGACCCGGGCGCCCACTGTTGGGCGTTGCTGGCGTTGCAGTCGTACAGCTGGACGGCGGTGCCGTTCACCGGGTTCGCGCCGGCCACATCCAGGCATTTGCCGCCGATGCCGGTGACGAGTCCGGACGCCGGTGCGGCGGCAGGCCCGAGGTTCGGGTTGTTCGCGTGGGTCAGGGTCTCCCACGCCACGAACAGGTAGTTCGTGCCTGCCGGGCGGTTGCTCTCGGTGAGCGCCTGGGTGTTGGCCATTGCGACGCCGAACCGGTTGTGCAGGGCATTGAAGCCGACCTCGGTGACCGGCCCGAGGCCGAGGTTGAGGTGGCCGCCGCACAGCCAGGACGGCACCGAGGCACCCAGCTGGTACTTGGCCTGGAAGCCGAGGGCCTGCCGCAGCCGCTCGCCGACCGCCGGGTAGAGGTTCTGGCCCTGGATCGCCGCGGTCTCGGCGATGTCCGAGATCGAGGCGATGCCGTAGCCGGTATGGGTGAAGTCCCGGCACGTCTCCTGGGTCAGGCCGTCGACGAACGTCGACTGCCCCTGCCAGTAGTTGATGATCTGCTGGCTGGTGCTCAGCCCGCTCCCGGGCACGGTCCTCGGCAGCGCTCCGTCGGAGGCGAGGTAGATGTAGGCCGGGACACGGTTGAGGTAGCGGGCGACGGCCTTGTCGTAGGAGGCCTTGTCGTCGAGGAAGACGGAGATCCCGACGGCGGCCTCCATCATCGACAGCTCCCAGTTGCCGTTGCTGTTGGAGCCGTTGATGACCTCCGGCAGATAGACGGTGCGCAGCATCGTCGAGAAGCGGGAGATGTCGGAGGCGTTCCAGCCGCTGTAGCTGTAGCGGATGATCTCCGCCGCGCGGGGCCAGACGGATCCGGCCCAGCCGGTCTGCAGCGGAGCGTTGGCGTTGGTGTGGTCGGTGATGGTCGCCGACCAGGCGTTCATGAGGCGAACGGCCTCGGCGGCGTAGGCGCTGTTGCCGCTGATGTACCAGGCGAGCGCGTCGGTGTACGCCGCGATCGCGTCCTCACGCTCGTCGGTGCACCCGTAGTTCGGGTTGGAGATCGGCCCGCACTCCACCACCGAACGGGGCTTGGGCGTCCGGGTGGTGGAGGAGAACGGGCTGGCAAGCAGTTGCTGCCAGGCGGCCGTCCACGGCTGGGCACCGGCCTTCACCTGGGCCTTGACGAAGTCGAGCTGGCCCTTGCTGACCAGCACCCCGGGATGGTTGAACGTGGCGGGCGCCGCCTGAGCGGGCGGGGCGGCGAGCAGACCGCTCACCGCGAGGGCGAGCGCCGCCAGGACGGAGGCCGCTCGGGCGGCGATGCGGGTTCGCAGGTTCGTGGTCATCAGGCCGGCACGTTCCAGCGCTGGTTGGTGCCGCCGCCGCACGCCCAGATCTGCACCTGGGTGCCCGGGGTGGTCGACCGGTCGGTGTCGTCCAGGCAGCGGCCGGACTGCGGGTTGAACAGCGAGCCGTCCGCACGCGGCTGCCACACCTGCGCACCGGTGCCGTTGCAGTCGTAGATACCGACCTTCGCGCCGTCGTTCGTCGCGCCGCCCGCGATGTCCAGGCACTTGCCCAGCACCCGCAGCGTTGAGTCCGAGCCGACCGTCCACTGCTGCGCCGCGCTGGCGTTGCAGGTGTAGACCTGCACCGGGTTGGAGTTCGCGGTCGACGCTGACCGGTCGTCCAGGCACAGCCCGCCCAGGCCCGTGATCTGCCCGGTGCGGGCGCCGCCCCCGCCGCCGCCCCCGGTCACGCCGTTGAAGATCGACGCGAACTGGAAGGCACTCTGCGGGGTGCCGCTGCAGCTGTCGGACAGTGTCCCGTTGGTGGCGCACGCCTTGTCCCGGCCCAGGGCCCAGAATGCCAGCTCACGGATGCCCTTGGACTTCGCGAAGTTCACCAGCGCCGACGCGTTGGCGGTCGTGAAGACCTCGTTGGTGGAGTCGTTCACGCCGATCATCGGCGTGTTGCCCTCCATCGCCCACAGCTGTGCCGCGGACTTGCCGGTCCAGATCGCGCCGAGCTGCCCCTGCAGCGCGGTCGCCGCGTCGATGGCCGCCTGGCCCATGTTGTAGTTCGGGCCGTAGTCCATCGTCATGATGTTGACCAGGTTCACGTCGACGTTGCGGCTCTTCGCGTTCTTCAGCAGGTTCTGCGCGTTCGACAGCAGCCCGCTCGTCAGCACCGGCAGCGTGTACTGCACGTTCAGCGTCCGGCCCTGGCCCGCGTACTGGGCCTGGAGGTTGGCGAGGGCCTGGTTGCGGCGGTCGTTGGCGGCGGTGTCGTCCAGGGCCGAGCCCTCGATGTCGAAGTCGACACGGGTCAGGTTGAGCGTGTCGATGACGTTCTTGTACGCGGCCTGGAGGCTGCTCACCGAGGTACACGCCTGCGCCAGTTCGGTGCCGGAGGCGCCGCCGAAAGAGGCGATCACGTCGCCTCCGGCGGCCCGCAGGGTGTTGATCGCACCGGTCCAGCCGGCGTCGGTCAGCGGGATGTCGCCGTTGAAGGTGGGGTTGCAGCTGCCTCCGCCGTTGATGACGAAGGCCAGTGTGAAGTACTTGAGGCCGGTGGCTGTGCGGGCGTTGGTGAGCGCGGCGGGGGAGTTCCAGGTCTCCACGTAGGGCGCCGCGAACTGCGCGGGGAATCCGGGGCCCGGGTTGGCCGCGGCGTGGGCGGGGGTGACCACGCCGAGCGCGCCGGCGAGACCGGCGAGCAGAGCGGTGACAGGGGCGATGACGCGCCGAAGGCGCATGGGCTGACTCCCGTTCGGGATATGGGGGCATGGGGCGTCCGGCCGTGAGGACTGCGGGGTATGGGGGTTCGGCCGAACGGCACCGAAGTCAACAAGCGCCACTGATCCACCGTCAAGGGTGATGGTTAGGAAAACTTCCTGACAGTTCTGGGCTCGTCGCCGCCCCCGGCGCCGGGCGGCGCCGGCACAGCCGCCTCGCGCCGGGCGGCTTCCTCGGCGCCCACCAGGTCAGCGGGCGTGCCGCGCGAGGGGACCCGCCCGGACCCGGCAGGGGATCGAGAGCGCGGGGCGGGTCCGGCGCGTAGTCGGCCGCGCACCAGGACTACGCGCGACGCGTGGCCCCGCATCGCACGGCTAGGACTCGCACAGGACCCGCCCGGGCCGGGCCCCGGGAGCCGGGCGGCCGCAGACCAGTGATTTGGTGCGTGGCCCGGACTGGGGGGCTCCGATCCGTGCCGGGAACAAGCCGGGATGCGGCCATGTTGGCATGGCTCCGACATCTGAATTGTCTGGGCACAGGCGAAAGGACGGACAGATGAAAGTGCGCAACTCCCTCCGGGCCCTGAAGGCCAGGCCCGGCGCTCAGGTCGTCCGCCGACGCGGCAGGACGGTAGTCGTGAACAAGCGGGACCCGAGGTTCAAGGCCCGTCAGGGCTGAGAGGCCGGACTAGGGGCTGCGGGCACATCGACCGTCCGCAGTCCTGGGCACCGGCCCTGCGGCTGATCAGGGACATGGCTATCAGGCCACGCCGGCAGCGTCGAGCAGGGTGACCACGGTCGGCGTGAGCAGGCCTGTCAGCGTTTCGGCATGGATGCCGGCGCGGGCACTGGCTCCGTCGAACAGGAGGATGAGCTGCCGGGCCAGGAGCTCCGGGTTCCGGGCCCGGCCGCAGAGGGCCTCAGCGAGGAAGAACGCATTGAGTCCCTGCTTGACCCTGCTGGCGACTTGCGGGGCGCTCCGGATTCTTGATGGAGGATGCGCAGACACGGCGAGCCCGCGCCTGGGTCAGGCAGCAGGGTGGCCGCGTAGGCGGCGGCCCGTTGCTCCAGGCTTGCGGCCAGTAGGTCGTCCTTGCTCTCGAAGAGCTGAACGGTTCGAGGTCCAGGCCTCCTGGCCGGACTACAGCGGCTGCCCCTATCTGGCCTTACAGATCACGCAAGGCGGGTTCGCCGGTCCGTCGCCGCCGGTGGGTCCGTGTCAGCGGGTGGGCAGGCATTGGGTGTGCAGGCCGTTGAGGTGGAAGAAGCGGAGGGTGCAGCGAACGACCGTGCCCGGCTCGGTACCGTGCGTGGTGAGGATCCACAGGAGTGCGCCGGCGACGGCGGTGTACGCAGCGATCAGCAGTACAACCTGCCAGCGGCTGCAGAGGTCCCCTTCCGGGCGCGGTTCGACTGGTTCGTGGGGGGTGGTCCGATGAGTTGGCACGGGGGTCCTTGGCCGCTTTGGTCGGGCGCCGGTGGCGTTGGGCGGTGGCGGCCCCTCGCGTTTTGCGGCTTGCCCGGTTCAGGTGGGCACTGACGTTGGTGGGGTGGAATCCGGTGGTGTCGGTGATCTGTGCCCGGGTCATCCGCAGGGCGGTCCACAGGAGGACGAGGTCGGTGCGGGGGCCACCCGGCCGGACGGCATCGCCGGCTTGTTCCGGCCCCGGGCGGGGTGGGTCGTTGTCGCCGGCGGTGTGGAGACGGCCGAGCAGGACCGTCGACGCGGCATGAGCCGCGTTGGGCGAGTTGATGACGCGGGTGTGCCACTGGCACGGTGATGTCGCCGAGCGCCTGATCAACGACGAGGTCGACGCTGCGCGGGTCGCGGGTCCGCAGCCGGGCGTAGGCGGGGCAGTGCGGGCGGCGGGTGTCGACGAAGACCTGGTAGGCCATCGACCCGGCCGCCGCCGGCGGTCGGGGGGCCGGGGCATCGGGGGTCTCCCGGCGGTCGTAGCGGGTGGAGTGCCGGGCCGGTGGTTCGACGCCGTCAAGGCGTGTCGAACCACCGTGGCCCGGGTTCTGTTGCGGCGATCGGTTGCGGCGTCCTCCTACGGCTGGGCGAGGGCCTCGGTTGGTGAGAGGCGGGCTGCGCGGATGGCGGGGTAGAGGCCCGCGACGGCGCCGATGACGAGGGTGGAGCCGAGCGCGGTGCCCTGGGCCCAGGCGGGCACCGCGACGGGCCAGCCCTGGTAGAGGGCGAAGCCGCCGGTGACCGCGGTACCGAGCAGGATGCCGCCGAGGCCGCCGAGGGCCGAGAGAAGGAGTGCCTCGGTGAGGAACTGGATACGGATCTGGCCCCGGGTCGCGCCGAGGGCACGGCGCCAACCGATCTCACCGCGGCGCTCCAGCACGGAGATGATCATGGTGTTGGCGACGCCGACACCGCCGACGAGCAGGGCGACCGCGCCGAGGCCGAGGAGCAGGGCGGTGAAGGTGTCGTTGGTGGCCTGCTTGACCCGGAGGGCGTCCGAGGGGCGCTCGACGCGCACCTCGTTGGGTGACTCGGGGTTGACGGTCCGTCCGAGGAGTGTGCGCACGCTGTCGACGGATGTCGGTTTGATGCGGACGTAGAGGGTGCCGGTGTTTCCGTCGAAGCCGAGGCGTTCCTGGGCGACGGGCCATCCGACGAAGGCGGCGCTCTCGAGGTCGGGCGCGAGGGGGGTCGGGGCGAGGATGCCGATGACGGTGAACCACTGCCCGCCGAGCCAGACCTGCACATCCGGACCGGCGTGGTCGATGCCGAGGTACCGGGCGGTGGCGGCACCCAGGACGACCGCGGTTCCGCGCTCGGTCGCGCCGTTCAACCAGGCGCCAGAGGTCAGGGTGGCGCCGACGGAGGCGGGCAGGTCGGAGCGGGCGGCGAGAACGGCGATGCCGTTGGTGTTGCCCGCCGGGATCCTGTCGGTGCGGTAGACGTTCGCGTTGGTCGTCCCGGTCGCCGACTGGTGGTCGACGTCCGGGATCCGGCCCACCATCGCGCCGGCGGTGTCGGGCAGTGCCGCCTTCTTGCCCGAGAAGTCGGTGCCGGGCGTCACGGTCAGGACATTGGTGCCGAACTTCGCGAGGCGGTGCTCCAGGTCGAGTCGGCTGGACGCGGTGATCCCGACGACCGCGATCATCGCGGCGATGCCGATCGCGATCCCGAGGGCGGACAGTGCCGCCCGCACGGGCCGGGTCCGCAGCCCGATGGCCCCCACCCGGGCGACGTCCGCTGGCCGCAGCCGGGCCGGACTCGGTGCACCTGCGGGC
Organism: Kitasatospora sp. NPDC057223; assembly: GCF_042669755.1. Lineage (NCBI taxonomy): Bacteria > Bacillati > Actinomycetota > Actinomycetes > Kitasatosporales > Streptomycetaceae > Kitasatospora > Kitasatospora sp. NPDC057223. The sequence continues at coordinate 49,414 of NZ_JBHUWW010000029.1, forward strand.
TCGGCGGCGGTCGCAGTTGCGCCGGGGCCGGTGGTGTTGGTGTTGATGTCAGGCATGGCTGCCTCCGTGCGCGGGTTCGGCCGCCGGCGTGCGGTGGTCGTCGGTGACGCGGCCGTCGCGCATGGCGACCCGGCGGGGCAGTTGGGCGGCGAGGTCGCGGTCGTGGGTGATGACCAGGACGGTGGTGCCGGCGGCGTTGAGCTCCTTGAGCAGGTCGAGGACGGTTGCGCCGGAGGCGCTGTCGAGGTTGCCGGTCGGCTCGTCGGCGAGCAGGAGCGGCGGGGAGGCGACCACGGCGCGGGCGATGGCCACGCGTTGGCGCTCACCTCCGGACAGCTCGTGGGGTCGGTGGTCGAGCCGGTGGCCGAGGCCGACGCGTTCCAGGGCCTCGCGGGCCAACTGCCGGCGGCGGCGCGCGGGGACGCCGAGGTAGAGGAGGCCGTCGGCGACGTTGTCGACGGCGGTGACTCCGGAGGCGAGGTGGAACTGCTGGAAGACGAACCCGATGGTTCGGGCGCGCAGGGCTGCCACCTTCCGGTCGGGGAGAGTGGAGAGGTCGTGGCCGGCGACGATGACACGGCCTGAGGTGGGGCGGTCGAGGGTGCCGGCGAGGTGGAGCATCGTGGACTTGCCGGATCCGGACGGGCCGACGATCGCGGCGAGTTCGCCTTCGGCGACCTCCAGGCAAACTCTGTCGAGGGCCACGACGCCGCCCGGGTATTCCTTGCGGACCTCGTCGAGGAGCAGGATGCTCATGATCCGGCCACCCCGACGTCGGTGCCCTCCGCGAGGCCGGGTCCGGAGACCTCGACACGGCCCTGGGCGAACATGCCGACGGTGACGGGGACGATGTGGCGTCCGGCGGGGCCGATCACCTCGATGCCGTAGCCGTCGCGGACGGCGAGGAGAGCCACGATCGGCACGGTGAGGACGTCCTTCCTCTCGCCCCGCTTCAGCGTCACGTCGACCGCGTCGCCGTCGTTGCCACCGAGCGCCGAAGGGTCGCTGGGGGTGACGGTGACCTGCGTCTTCCCGCCACCGCCGCCACCACCGCCCCCTTCACCCTGCCCGCCGTTCTGCGCGGCACCGACCTGGGTCATGGTGCCCTCGACGGGCGTGGCGCCTGCCGACTGCAGCAGGACCTTGGTGCCGGTTTTGGCGAGCGCCGCCTGCTTCTCCTCCAGCGTGACGCTCACGGAGCGGGTGGTGCCGGTGGTGGTGAGTACGGGCGTGCCGGGTGCGGCGGTGTCACCGACGTGCTGCTTGTGCTCCGCGACGCGTGCCGGAGCCTCGGTGTAGGTGACGCGGCCGAGGTCTACGGTTCCGCTCTCGGGCATGCCGGAGGCCTTCTGCCACTTCTTCACCGCGGCGGCGGTGTCCTTGTCGTAGACGGCGTCGACCTTGAATCCGCCGTAGCCGAGGGCCTTCAGGTTCTCCTCGAACTGTTTGACGTCCGGGCCGCTGACGCCCTCCGCGAGCGCCCGGTAGGCGGGGAGCTTGCCCAGCAGCAGGACGACGGGCTGGTCATCGATGCGCAGGGCGGCAGCCCCGGCCTTCAGCACAGTCCCGGGCTCGGGCAGCGCCGTGATCGTGCCGGCGATCCGGCTCGCGAACGGCTGCGCCAGCCCGTAGTCGATCTTCCCGGCGAGGCGGACCTGGTCGACGAGGGTGGTGCGGGTCACCGGCGCGGTCGACGGTGCCGGAGCCGTGGGCGCAGCCCCCGCGTTACCGCCGCTGTCGAGGCCGAGGGCTGCGGACACCACTGCCCCGACCCCGATGATGCCGGTCGCGGTCACGAGAATCCTGCGCCTGCTCATTTCGCCACCTCGCAGACCCGGCTCGCCTCTTCGAGCTTCTTCATCGCGTCCTTGTCGCTCATGTCGATCGGTGCGCCCTGCGCCTGGCCGTCGGCGGCCGGATCGGGGAAGTCGACGCCGTGCTCGCGCATGCACTTCGCGAACCTGACCTGCTGCGCCGTCTCCTCGGCGCTGAGCTTCTGCGGCTGGCCGCCGTTGGGCAGGAACTGCCGGCACGACTGGTACGCCTCGTCGCCCCCGCCGACGTCGATCGTGCCCCCTGCGCCCAGGGTGCCCACCGACCCCGGCGAGGCCTGGTCACCCGCCCCGGTCCCGGTGCCCGTCAGGTTGCTGCCCGGGTCCGGCATGTCTACCCCGTGCTCCCGCATGCATTTCGCGAACTTCAGGGCCTGCGCCTGCTCGCCGCCTGCCGCGGAGGAGGCCTTGCCGTCGGCTGCCGAGCCGGACGAGCAGCCCGTCAAACCGCCGAGGAGGAGCACGCCGATCGCGGCGGCGGGAGCGAATGCCTTCAACATCAATCTGGTCATGGCTCAACCCTGGCCATCGGGCTGTGGTGCCGGCGTGTGGTGGCGCCACACACGGATCACACACCCACGTGGCGACAATGGCCTGATGAGCAAGCCCACCACTGACCACCCGACGGCCAGGCCGGATGCGGCCCGCCCGGCGAGCCGGCTGACCATCCGCGGGCGCCTGACGCTCTGGTACGCGGCAGTCTTCGCGGTCACCGGTGCGGTGGTGCTCGCGGCGATGTACTACCTGGTGCGTCGCGAGTTCTTCACCGCCGGGCAGATCGTCCTCGACGGAGTCCTCACACCGGGCGGCGATCCCACTGTTGTCAACCCAGGCACCGTTGCACCGGACGCCTCACCCGCCACGACCGGAAGCCCGCTGCAGGCCACCGCTGTCGAGGCCGTGACCACCCGGGCCCGCACCGATGCCCTGCGCTCGATCGTCCTCGACACGGGCATCCTGTTCGCTGTCCTCACCGCCATCTCTCTGGTGCTGTGCTGGCTGGTCGCTCGGCGCGCGCTGCGCCCGCTGCGGCAGATCACTGACACGGCCGCCGAGCTGTCCCACGACACCCTCGATGCCCGCCTCGCCCTGCCCGGCCCCCGCGACGAGATTCGCACTCTCGCCGATACCTTCGACGCCATGCTCGACCGCCTCCAGCGGGCGTTCGCCAGCCAGCGGCTCTTCGCGGCCAACGCCTCCCACGAACTGCGCACGCCTCTGACGATCATCCGCACTGCCGCCGAGATAACGCTCGACCGCGAAACACGCACCGAGGCCCAGTACCGGCACGCCCTGGCCACCGTCGCCTCCGCCGCCGAACGCAGCGACGCGATGCTCACCAGTCTGCTGCAGCTCGCCCAGACACAGCAGCGTCACCTGCGCGGCCCCGTTGACCTGGACCGCCTGACCGCCGAAGCGACCACACCGTGGCCCGACGGCGCTCCCGCAATCGTGCTGGACCTGCGGCCAGCGCCGACCTTGGGCGACCCGGAGCAGCTACGCCTGCTGCTGCGAAACCTGCTGGAGAACGCCGCCCGCTATAACACCCCTGGCGGCGGGGTCTGGGTCACCACCGGTCGCAACGGGAGCCGGGCGTGGCTGCGGGTGGACAATACCGGAGCCGACGTCGACCCGGCCGACCTCCCGGCGCTTCGCCAGCCGTTCCAGCGCGGCCAGGGCCGCACCGGCGCCACGGGCGCAGGGCTGGGCCTGGCGATCGTGGACGCCATCGTCGCGGCGCACGGTGCCGACTGGACCACCTCGGCCCGCCCCGGCGGAGGCCTCACCCACATCCTCGACTTTCCCGCAAGGTGACTGCCATGCTCCGCATCCTCGTCGTCGAGGACGACACCGTCCTCGCCGATCTCGTCGCCGTAGGCCTGCGCGAGCAGGGGATGGTCGTGGACGTGGTCCACGACGGCGCTGCCGCGGTCAGCCGCGCCGCCGACATCACGCCCGACGTCGTCGTACTCGACCGCGACCTGCCGCTCCTGCACGGCGACGACGTCACCCGGGCACTGATCCGTGATGGTTCCCCGGCCCGGGTACTGATGCTCACTGCCGCCGCCTCGGTCGACCACCGGGTGGAGGGCCTTCACCTCGGTGCCGACGACTACCTCGCCAAGCCCTTCGCGTTCCGTGAGCTCGTCGCCCGTGTCATCGCGCTCGGCCGCCGCGCACCCTCCCGGCAGTCTGCGGTCCTCGAACGGGGCGACCTGCGCATCGAGGTCGGCCGCCACGAGGTCCGCCGCGCCGGCCGCGCCGTCACCCTCACGCGCAAGGAGTTCGGCGTCCTGGCCGAACTCCTGCGCGCCGACGGTGAGATCGTCAGCGCCGAGGACCTCCTCAACCGCGTCTGGGACGAGCACGCCGACCCCTTCACCACCGCCGTACGGACCACCGTCAAGACCCTGCGACAGAAGCTCGGCGCGCCCGACCCGATCACCACCGTCGTCGGCCGCGGCTACCGCCTCACCTGAACGGCCCGCAGGTCAGCGCCCGGGCGTTCGCCGTTGCACCGGTCCGAGCCCCCGGTCGGGCCCGCCGATCGGCGTCGGCAGTCCCAAGGCCGGCCGCCGGGCGGATTTCGGGTCGCAGCGGGTCGGCCCGGCACCCGGTCAGCTGGTCGACGCAGCACGTGCCGTCCACGCCGTTGCGTGGGTGGCGCTGCCGGCCACCGGGGCACACCGTGTGGTGCGCGGTCCGAGCTCGGTGGCCTGGAGGTTTCGGTCAGTGCGACCGGGCAGCGGCGCCCGTGGGTCGCTAGCCACAGCCGGCACCGCACTCGAACAGGTTCAGGAGGGCACCGGTCATGGTGGGAAGGGGAGGGACAGGCGTCGCCGCCAGGTGGCAGTGACAGGACCACCGGCTTCCGGCGCAGGCCGTGGTCTTCGGGGATGTCCGGAGCCGCGCTCGGCTCTGCCTGCGGCGTTGCTGCGGCGAGCGCCGACGAGGTGTCCGGGCCGGGTGTCGCGGGCGGGGCCGCGAGGTGGAAGGACTGCTACAGGGCCGTGGTGAACGCGTCGAGGCGGGCGGCCACTTGGTCGGGCACTTCCAGCGGCGAGAGGTGGCCGGTGCCGTCGAGGACTTCAAGGCTGGCGGTGGGGATCATCGGCAGCAGGTGGGCGCGCAGTACGCTCGGCGGGTCGATCTTGTCGTGGCTGCCGGCGAGGACCAGCACGGGCACGTCGATGTCGCCGACGCCGGCGGAGACGTCCTGGACCATGCCGTGGCGGGGCCAGACAATCCGGGCCTCGGGGCGGGCGCGCAGGCTGTCCTCGACAACCTGGCGGCGCAGCTCGTCGCTGAGGGCACGGTGGGTCAGCATCTGGTCAATGGCGGCGGTGACGGTCACCTCGTCGTCGTAGGCGTGGGAGGCGTTCTCCTGGATCTGCAGGGCGAGGCGGGGGCGGGGGCGACAAGGACGACACCGGCCAGGCCGACGGGCTTGCGGGCGGCGAGCATCTGGGCGATCTTGCCGCCCATGGAGTGCCCGACGAGGACGTAGCGGGGGTGCGCGAGCTCGTCGATGACCCGCTGGGCGTCGTCAGCGAGGCTCTCGAGGTCGTATGAGCCTGGCAGGTCGGCGGAGCCGCCCCACCCGCGCTGGTCGTATGCGGTGAACGGCTGTCCGGGATCGAGATGCCGCAGGACGGGGATCCAGGTGCGGCGTGACCCTCCCCAGTAGTGCAGGAAGACCAGCGGCATGCCCTCACCCTCGCGTACATGGGCGTACAGCTGGCCTCCGGGGACCTCGAAGAGCAGTACCCACAGGTGACGGTGCAGTCGGAGGCCCTGTACATCGATGAAGGCCAGGTGCTGACCTCCGGCGGGGTCACCGCCGGCCTTGATCTGTGCCTTCACCTCATCCGCCGCGATCACGGAAATCGACTGGCCAACCAGCGGGCGCGTCTGCTGGTCGCGGCGCCTCACCGCGCGGGTGGCCAGGCCCAGTTCGTAGACCTGCCGGTACCCCCAGACCCGGACGCCGGTCCCGCGGGGGTGTACGACTGGGCCCTGCGCAACCTACACCAGCCGCTCACCGTCGACCAGTTGGCGCGCCAGTCCGGGCTGTCCCGCCGCACGCTGATCCGCCGTTTTCACACCGACACCGGCAGACCGCCCATGCGTTGGCTGCTCGACGCGAGGATCGGTCTCGCACGGGAGCTCCTCGAATCGAGCGACCTGACGGTGGAAGCGGTCGCACGGCGCTGCGGCCTGGGCACGCCGGCCAACTTCCGGACCACGTTCAAAGCCAGAGTCGGCGTCCCCCCGCGCGCCTACCGCGAGACGTTCAAACCGCCCCCGGCCCGGACCCCTACGGTCAAGGCCTGATTTCCGGCCAAGGTTCTACCGGCGATGCGTACCGCCCACCCCTTCACAGGGAGTCCGATGCCTGTCGGCTGCCATGTGTGCGCCTGAGGACCGTCGCGGCCCGAGCGGGCACCCGGCCCGAGGAAGCATTATCGAGAAACGTACTCACCGGAGGCGTCGGTCGATAAGGGCTGACGCAAGCGGTGGAATGAATGGCACGAATACTGCGGTAAATGTCACGCGCACAGCTCCCGGGCTCCGAATCGGGGCACCTAACCTCCACACATGGACTTCTCACTCGAGTTTCCGACAGGCCCGCTGGTTGAGGCCGTCGTCTCCACGGTGCGTAACTCCGAATCCACTCCTGTCTTCAACCACAGCGTGCGGAGTTTCTTCTTCGCGCAGCTCCTGGCCGAGCACGAAGGGTGTCTGGAAGACGCCGCATACGATCGTGACCTGCTGTTCGCAGCGACAGTCCTGCACGATCTGGGCACCGGCAGCCTTGCCAAGGGCGAAGCACGCTTCGAAGTGGAAGGCGCCGACCTCGCGGCATCTCTGCTCCAGGAACACGGTCTTCCCGCAGCGGACGTCGACCGCGTCTGGGAGGCCATCGCCCTGCACACCTCCCCCGGCATCGCCGAGCGCCGAGGAGTGCTGAGCTACCTCACCCGTGAAGGTGTGGGGATGGACTTCGGGCGCCACACGGAGTTGTCCTCCGGATGGCAGGAGGAGATCCACATCGCCTACCCCCGTCTGGACATGGTGCGTTCATTGGTCGACGCCATCGTGGAGCGCGCTGCTCGCTCGGACGCCGCAGGGCCTCGGTATTCCATCGGCGGTGAACTGCTGCGCGAGCGTCAGGCCGACGGCGTGACACGCCTGGAGTTGGCAGCCGCCTCATCCCCGTGGGCAGAGTAGCCACTCGGCCGGCCGGCGAGCGGTTTTGCGGAGGCTCGCACGAGGCGGGTGTTCGTCGGAATGCGCGTATCACCACATGAGCACCGCACCGGCGTCCTGAGCTGCGTCGACGCTGGCGACGTGAATCCGCGAGCGCATGCCAGGTGTGCTCCGGGCCTCGGCGGATTCGGACAATGTCAGAGGGAGAGGTCCTCGATGCGCTCCGGCCCGGAGGCGACCTCGAACTGGTGCCGAATGCCGAGGCCCTCAGAGAGGAGTCGCGCGATCAGCGCGGCCACATCGGTGCGTGGAATGCTTCCGCCCCCGAGCCGGTCGCCCAACCGGACGCGCCCGAGGCCCGGTCGATCGTCCAGCCCGGACGGCCGAACGATCGTCCAGTCCAGGGCGCGGGCACGAAGGTTCGCATCCGCTTCGCTCTTGAGCCGCAAATAGACCTGGAACGGATCATCCGATCCGCTGTCGGGGTAGTCGGCTCCCATCGAGGAAATGAGCACGTAGCGACTCACCCCAGCCTCCTCGGCCGCGTCGGCCAGCAAAACCGCACCGTCGCGGTCGATCGCCTCCTTCTGCAGGGTGGTGCTGCCGTAGCCGGCGCCGGCCGCGAACACCACGGCGTCGGCACCGGACAAGGAGGCCGCGAGCGCGCGGACGGAGACTGTCGCGATGTCGAGTTCGAGCGGTGTGCCTCCGGCCGCGACCACGTCGTTCCCCTGCACGCGGGATCGGACCGTGCCCACGACGGCGTGACCCCCTCGGCTCAGCAACCCGGTGAGGAGCAACGCGGTCCGACTGTGGCCGCCAACAATGACGATTCTCATTTCTTCACACCCATCAGTGTCTGCGGAAAACGCATGGCAACGGACGGCGAACATCCCACCCGGAAAACACACCCGTTCGCGGGGTACGGCCGAGAGACGCCAAGGAGGCATCCGCCGTCGCGGCAGCGTTGGCGAGGGTAGCGGTGGACCCGCCGGGGCGAGGCCGGGGCGCCGGTTCTGACAATGGCGTCCCGCCACGTTCCCGAGCCGATCACCACCGCGGCGGCACTCACGTGCGCCCACCGACCGCTCAGGGCGAGTCCGCCGTTGCGAAGCCGCCTCCGGGGCCGGTCGATGATCAGGCCCTGAACAGGGAGCGCCATGGCGATGGGGCCTGCGGCGCCTCGTCACCCGTACAAGGGGCCGAGGAGAAACCGAACAGTTCCCGCAGCCGGGTGATGATCTCGGGGACACCGAACGGCCTGGCAAGGTAGTCGTCAGCGCCGAGGCCGATTTCGGTGACCTCGTCGTCCAGGCGGCCGGTAGTGGTGAGCATCAGGACGCGGCAGCACGGATGGCGGGTGTGGATGAGCCGGCACAGCACTTCACCGTGGATGACGGGCGTGTCCCGTTCCAGGACCACGATGTCGTAACCCGTGGCTGCCAGGTGCTGCAGGGCCGTCTCCCCGTCATGGACAGTATCCGCGGGGACGGCCGCCAGACGCAGCCCCTCCTGGACGGCCGCCGCAAGATGGAGCTCGTCTTCGACGATCAGTACACGCATGTCACTCCCCGCGTCGGCCGCGCGGGGTCACAGCACCCGGTCGAGGCCGGGCTGATCGGGGCAGCCCGGCCTCGTCCGTCCCCTGACCACCATCGCGTCGACCCTGCGACGCGATGGGGATCCGCGGTGGTTGTCAGCTCCTACCGAGGAGCTCGCGCACGTGCTGGACGATCTCCTCGTTGGTGTATGCGTGGCCGGCGATGCCCCAGCCGCCCGGCTCGGCGGCGGACAGCGTCACCCAGGTGCGCTCGGCCAGGGACCGGTCGCCGGCCGCGTCGGCCACGATGTCGGTGATCTCCCGGACCAGGCCGAGCTGCTGCTCCCGGTCGAGCGCTCCGGCATTGGTGGTGACGCTCACCCTGGCGTGCTGACTGTCGCCTGCGGCGTCACTGAACGCCTCCGGGTCGAGCTCGTGGACGAACCCGGCAGTGTTGTCCAGGAAAAACGGGATCTCGGGAACCTTCTCCCAGCGCATCACCGCCCGCGCGAGTTCCTGCGCGAGCTTCTTGCGGTCCGCGACGACTCCCTTGGCCACGTACACGTCGATCATCGGCATGATGTGCTCCTCGATACAGGAATAGGCGCCTCGCCCCCGGCCCGCGCACCGACACCGGACGCACCGGTCCTGGTCGGGACGGAGTCTGAGGAATCAGCTGGTTGCGCAGCGCCGGCGAACCGATCACAGGCTGGCCGGCCGGAGCCACGGGACGAAAGCCGGCCGCCGGGGCCACAACGCTTTGGGCGTCCCGGACAGAAGCCCGAAGCCGGACCGAGCCGCCCGCGGGCGGTGCGACGACGCGTGCGTACATGAATTAACTGTTCCTGGCCGCGTCCGTTCCGCAACCACGCACCGCACGTAGTCCTTCCAGTAGCCCAGTACGCGCCCACCGGGAGGTCACAGGCTCTGGCCCACGCGTCAACGCGGTCAGCCGCTCCGCTGTTCTCGACCCGGCAACACCTCCCCGTTCCGGCGGCCTCCGCACGTACACCACCAGCGAACCCTCACTCGCCGTGTGCTCCTGGAGCCGCCCCAGGCCGAGGACCTACCTTCAGCACTGGGACGCGCTGATGAACGACGACGTCGACACGCGGCACGGCCCGTCCGGGCAAGGTCGAGAGGATGCTGCGCCAGGAACAGCCGGCCCTTTCAAGGTGTCGTCACTCGTTCGCCGGGTTCGCCTGCCACCCGGCGGATTCAGCTACTCCGGGGGCGTCTCCGATACCGTGTCGACAACGGGTGAAACGAGGGCCACGAACGGCGGATCAAAAGCGGGCCGCTCTGCGATCTCTTGATCATCCTGACTTCTATGCTCTGAGGTCAGGATGAAGAGAGGGTGATTCGCGTGGAGGACTGGGCCGAGATTCGTCCGATCCGGTCGGTACCGCTGGCAGCTCGGCCGGTTCCTCCCGGGTGGGTTGCTTCCCGCGTCTCACGCCGTGCCTACAGGCAGCCGGGGTGCTGGCGACGATGAGTCGACGCATGGTGGGCTCGCGCCGGTGAACAATCGTGCGGACAGGTTGCGTGGGGCAGCCGTCCTGCAGGTGTCTGCGTCCGAGGCCGGGTCCCCGAGCGGACGTCTTGTCAGGTGGGGCTTGAGGATTTGCCCAGGGCGGCGATGCGCTCCCGGGCGCTGTTCAGCCGGGTGGTGAGTTCGCCGGTGCGGGAGGCGGCGTCCCGGGCCTTGGTCGTGGCTGTGGCGGCTTCCTCGTGTCGTGTCCGGGCGGTGCCGGTGGCCGTGTCTTGTGCAGCTTCGGCCTGTTCGAGTGCGGCTTGTGCTCGTTGCACGGCCTGCTCGGCGTCTTCCAGGGCGCCCTGGGCGCGGTTGGCGTGTGCCTGTGCGGAGCGGGCCTTCCTCTCCGCGCTGCGGGCGTCTTTCTTCGCTTGCTCGACCTGGGTGGTGAGGTCGGCCGCCTCGGCTTCGAGCCGTGCGAGTTCGTCGGCCTCCCGAGTGGTGCCGGCCGCGGTGGTGCGGCCCGTTCGGGTGGTGGCGCCGCGGCCGGCGGGCGAGCCGGTCGGGCGGCCCGGCGGTGGCCCGTCACCTTCACCACCAGTGTTGGTGTCGGTGGTGGTGGGCAGGGTGATGCCGGCGCCGGGGCGCAGGGCGGTGGTGAGACGCCCGGCTTCGAATGCGGCTGCGGCGGCCGGGTCGGCGAGGGCGGCCTGCAGGGTTTCCTCCAGTTCCTGCGCGGGGCCGTCACCGACGTGATGACCGGCGTTGCGGGCGTCGTCGCGGGCCTGGCCGACGAGGGCGAGGACGACCTGGTGGCGTTGGGCGAGCAGGTCGCGCAGTTCGGGTGCGGCGAGATGCTCCTGCGCGGCGCGCAGCCCGCGGCCGAGCTCCAGGAGTGCTGCGGTCTCGTCGTGGTGGGTGCGGGTGAGCCGGTTGGCGAGCCAGGCGGCGGTGGTGGGCCTGCGCAGGGCACGGATCTTCTTGGCGAGCGGGCGGTCACCGGCTCGTCGGGCGCGCTGGGCGGCTTCGTCGCGGGCCGGGGTGAACTCCGTCGGCGCAAGTGCGTACAACTGGTCGGCGATCTCGTCGAAGTCCACCCCGGTCCTTTCCTCACGGCACGCGTCGTCTGCGGGCCCGGTGCGCCGTCAGGGTCGGCGACGCCCCGGGGCGGCGTTTGGTCAGCGGGCGATCTGCACGGTGATGCTCTCGTCGGCGCAGCCGGCCGCGATCCGCTGGAGGGCGGTCTTCTCGGCCGGGTCGACGTCCAGGCCCCAGCGGGTCTTCACGACCGTCCAGTTGGTGATGTAGGTGCAGGTGTAGCCGGTGGCGGGCGGGAGCCAGTCGGTGACGTCCTTGTCGGCCTTGGAGCGGTTGGACTTGGCGGTGACGGCGATGAGGGAGCGGCCGTCGCCGAGGTCGTTGGCGTAGGCCTGCCGCTCGGCCGCGGTCCAGGTGGAGGCTCCGGAGTCCCAGGCCTCGGCGAGGGGGACCATGTGGTCGACGTCGAGGCCGGCGGCGTCGGTGACGATGACCGCGTCGTAGGGGGAGTACCACTGGCCGCCCGTCAGCGCGCAGTGCGGGCCGACCTCGGGTGCCTGGACGGCTTCGTCGATGATGACTTCGCGTCGGGTGTCGCAGCCGTCCTTGTCGGCGTCGATCCAGTGCCGGAAGGCGGTGCGGAGGTAGCCGGTGCGGTCCTCGTCGGCGACGGGCAGCGCCTCGATCGCCTGGGTGAGGGTGGTGGTGACCGTGTCGCCCGCGGCCCGGTGGGCGGGGTGTGCGGGGGTGGCGCCGGCGGCGGGTACGGAGATCGCGGCGCTGAGCAGCACGGTGGCCGCGGTGAGTACGACGGCGCGTGTGGGGGTGATGCGCATACGGTGGGCCGCTTTCTGGAGATCCGTCACTTGCGGATCTTCCTAGCGGTCCCGCGCCCGGAGGGGGAAGCCGGGCGCGGCGGGGTTCACCCAGGAGGGGAAGTAGTCGTACAGGATGCGGCGCTTCGGGACCCGCCGGGCTGCCGACCGCCAGCGCCTTCGTGTGCTGAGGGTGGCCGCACCCCGGCAGGGTGCGCCACCCTCGTGGGCGGCCACGCGGCAATCGCGGCACTGCCCGGTCCCTGTTCCATGATGGAGCCACGACGCCAGGGGAAGATCCGGCCACCGGCCGGATTCAGCGCTGCTCACGAGGGTGTCATCGCGGGCGCCCCGCGGGCAACCACGCTTCGGACAAACGCGCAGGAATTCTCTCGTTACACCCCGGTTGACCTGCGGCTGTCCCTGGCGGGTGAAATCCGGCCCACGGCCTCCCAATCGGACATCCGCGCATCAATCCGTGATCACGGATCACAAGGATTCGTTCTCGCTCTGTGACGGGTGAGAGGATCACACCGTTCCGGCGACCGGGGGCGGCAATCCCCCAGTCGGAGCACGCAGTTGATGGAGCCACGCCCACATTCACCTCACCAGGAGGAAGTCCTATGCGCACGATCAGCACCGCCATGCCGAACCCCGGGCCCCAAGCGGGCCCCCGCGCCCTGAGCGGACCGGAGGCCACGGTCGTCGTCATCATCATGACCCTCGCCGTCGCTCTCGCCCTCGCGGACCTGCCGATGTTCGGCGCCCTGGAGTTCCTCGGCGGCGCCGTCTACCTGGCCTGCCGCACCGTCAAGGGCCTGCGCGACCCCCGCCCGGGCACGCCCGGCGCGATCTGACCCACGCTCATGGGACGGCGCGAAAGCGCCGTCGCCGCCGAGACCAGGCAGATGGAAGCGTTGGCGCTGTGGCTCCGAGAGCAGCGCCAACGCGCCGGCCTCACCTACGCGGCGATGGCCCAGAGCACCAAATACGACCCCACGACGCTCTCCCGCGCCGGCAAGGGAACGACCCTGCCCTCCCAGCAGGTCGTCGAGGCCTTCGCCGGCGCCTGCGACGCCGACCTCACCCAGGCCCGCCACCTCTGGCGGGCCGCCCACCGCGCCGACCAGAAACGCAGAAAGAACCACCAGCCCGCACACCACGGCGAAGACTTCCACGACCTCGCCATCCTCGTCGACCGCTACACCGTCCACCCAGAACTCATCGAGGACTTCCCCCAACTGCGCCGCGCGCTGCGCGAACTACGCGCCAAACACGGGCAGCCCTCACTGCGGGAACTGGAGAAACGAGCCGGCCGACGCGACGACGGCGGTCCCATCCTGCCCAAGAGCACCCTCGGGGAGATCCTCAACGGCAGAAAACGGCCGGACAGGAGCCACGTCCTCGCCTTCGCCACGGCAATGGGCGCCTCCAACACCATGGTCCAAACATGGGGAAGGGCATGGGACCGGGCCGGGCGCAACAGCGCCGCCGAGGCCGCCCATGCCCCCCTCCGGCTCCGGCTGCTCCCCGGGCACCCGGATGCCGGCCCCGCCACCGGCGCCCTGCCGGACCCGTGGGGCTTCGACAGACTCCCACCCGCACCGCCCGGGCCCGGGCCGGCCCCGGCCGCGGGGGATCGCAGCAGGTGGTCGCGCGACACCCGGACGATCGCCCAGACCTGGGGCGACGACAACCCGGTGGTCCGGGACGTCAACTACCTCCTCAAGCACGGCCTGCTCGTCATGGCCCCGGGGATCGGGGCGCAGCGTCCGCTCGACCCCGCCGGACCCAGACGTCCTCACCCCCCGGCGGGACATACCCTCTCGGGACTGCCGATCCGCGTTCCGCGCCGCTACGAGCGGACCCGGCGCCGCAGGCCGGCCGTCGCCGCGGCCGCCGTGGCCACCCGCTACGACCCCTTCACCTGGGGCAGGGCGCCGCAGGCCGAGCCACCCCGCGTCCACGTGACGATCAACCTCCCGGCCCGCCACACCGAGCTGTCGGGTGACCGCGTCGAGCAGGGCGGCTGGTGACCGGGCGCGGCACCGGTCACCGGGCCGTGTTGGCGCTGCTCACCCAGCGCGCGAAGGCCTCGACGACGTTCTGGTCGAGCTTCGCGGTTCGGCACAGCGCGTCGACGTTGCCGACGGCCAGGTCGATCCCGGTGTCGGCGAGCAGCGTCCAGTTGCCGGCGTTCACCGGCGCCTGCAGCGTGTCGTGCTCCGACGTCGTGATCGGCGCCGGTCCGGGGGGACGGCCGGCGTACAGGGGGCTGAGGGTACGGGAGGCCGGGACCGCGGCGGGCCAAGGCGACGCGGGGATCCGCGGTCTTCCCAGGGCTCGGGTACGGCAGCCCGCCTGCGCGCCTACGCCGACCTCCTGGCCAGCCTCACCCAGGGCTAACGCGTCAGCGTCTACGGCCGCGGACTGGTGGTCGCGCCCGCCGGGAACGGTCCCGCCCCCACGGTCGCCGACTGCAACCGTCTGTTCGTCGACGTGCCCAGCGGCACCATCAACGCCAGCCTCAAGGCCGGTGACAGGATCTGCCTGCTTACCGGACAGAACCGCGTGGCCACCCTGACGGTCACCCTGACCGAACCCCACCGCGGCCAGTTCGAGAAGAACCGCGTCAAGGTCACCGGCACCGTCTGGGTGGACCCCGCCCACACGGTGGACGCCGGAAACTGACCTGACCAGCACAGACCCTGCCCTCACCCCGGCCGGGGACAGCCGTCGGCAGGCCGCCTTCGGCCGTGACAGGCGGCCCTGCGTGGCCTGGCCGGTGAGTGGAGGTGAACGCGCGCGGGCCCCGACCGGTTCCGGTCGGGGCCCGCACACGCCGGAGGCGGTCAGTGCTTGAAGGCGTCCTTGACGTGTTCGCCGGCCTGCTTGACGTCGCCCTTGGCCTGGTCGGCCTTGCCCTCGGCCTCCAGGCGTTCGTTGCCGACCAGCTTGCCGGCGCCTTCCTTGGCCTTGCCCTTGATCTTGTCGCCAGTGTTCTCGATCTTGTCGTGGGCGCTCACTGGGGGCCTCCGTGGGTCGGTGTGCTGTCCGGTACGCCATGTCGCCTGCCCTCTTCCGAGCGGAAGATTCCCACGAATACGGGCAGTGGACCGGGGCAAGCGTTCGCCGAAGCCGATCAAGTCCGACCCGGAGGTCATCGCGATGGTTCCCCTTCTTCTTGTGCTGCTGCTGGCCCTTCTCCTGTTCGGCGCGGGCTTCGCCGTCAAGATCCTCTGGTGGGTGGCGATCATCGTGCTGGTGGTCTGGCTGGTCGGGTTCGTCGCCCGCGGCACCCATTCCTCCGGCAGTCGCCACCGCTGGTACCGCTGGTAGAGCGCCCGCCACGGGCCCGGCAAGCGCCAGGCGGGGCACACGCTGCTGGGTGTGCCC
>NZ_JBHUWW010000029.1:64729-66778 GCF_042669755.1 Kitasatospora sp. NPDC057223
GGGGCCCCGGTGGCCCCCCCCCCCCCCCGCCCCCCCCCCCCCCCGGGGGGCCCCCCCCCCCCCGGGGCCCCCCCCGCCGGCGTATACCCCCCTCCCGTGCGGCTCCCGAACCCCAGGGCCCGCATGGGTGTGGTTGGTGGCGTGGTGTCAGGTGATCGGGGCGGGATCCGCAGTCGGGGACAGCCACAGCGCGCGCAAAGTCTTGCCGGTGCCGCTTCGGTGCTGCTCGACCTCCAGACGGGTCACCAGTTGCTCCACGATGTGCAGGCCGAGGCCGCCTCGGCCATCGAGCTCTGACCGGCGCACGCGTGATATCTGGTCACCCGCGTCGCGGACCTCCGCGAGAAGCCGGCCGTCGTCGGCGCTCAGACGCAGACGCCACCAACCGGTAGCGTGACGGACGGCGTTGGTCAGCAGTTCGGACAGGACCAGGGCCACGGCTGCGGGGTCGGCCCACCGGCAGTTCTCACGCACGAACCGGGCCGCCGCATCGCGCGCCTGGGCCACACTGTTGCGGGTCGAGTCGATCTCCAACACCAGCATTCACCTCCTCGGTGTTCGCCCACACGCCTGCCCGCCCAAATACCTGGCAATCACCACAATCCCGACAGAAAGTTCCCCATCAGCTTTGTCTCGGTGGTGCCCTCCGCGGCCACCAGCTCCAGGTCGGTCCCTCGGTGGCGATCGCCGAGAGCAGGTCCTGCTGGTCCCCTCAAGACCGGCCACCCGGTCCCACTGCGCCAGAACCCACCCGGTCGAGCCGCTCCCCCTCGAATGACCGCGCAGCCCCAGCGGAGGAGCGGGAGCGGCCGTCATTCTCCACCCCGGGCCGCAGCGCCGCCGGCCACCGCCCCGGACGCCCCGCCACCCGCTGCGCCCGCGCACCTGTTCGAGCCGGCTGGCCGGGAGCAGGTGGGCGGATCCCACCCCGGCCCGGACGGTGGTCCCGTGCAGGTATCCAGCAGGACCCGGCGATGACCGATGGCGCGGCGGGCCGGTTCACCGCCACCGTCCGCGAGGGCCTCAGCGGTCCGGTCGTCGAAGCCGTGGGCGAACTCGACTACGACAACGCCCTGATCCTGCGGACCGCGCTGCACCGGGCACTGGCGGTCCGGCCGGCACCGCCCACGCTGGTGGTCGGCCTCGCGGGCCTCACGTTCTGCGACTCCTCCGGCCTCAACACCCTGCTGCAGGCCCGCATCGAGGCCGCACGTCATGGCACGGTGATCCACCTCGCCCGCCCGGCCCACGCCGTGTCCCGGCTGCTGGAGATGACCGGCGCCGCCCAGCTCTTCCCCGTCGTCCAGGAGATCCCCGCCCTACCGCATACCCGCGCCGGCTGACCAACCGAAACAACATGCCGGGGTCGTGCCCACGGTGCCCGCCGATGTCGCGCACGGCGTCTCACGTGCTGTGCGCTGCGTCCGCTCGCCTCACGCGACGCCGCGCGGGCGCGGATGGTTCGGGAACAGTCGGGCGGGTAGGTGCCGGGTATCTGCGAAACCGTGCGAACCGGCGGAGCCTCTCATCACTGTCCCGGGCCTTCTCCCACATGGGCCCGGGACGCTCGCGTTCCGACCAGGGCCAGCACGTACAGTACTGCCGGTGCGATCCCTGCCGCCCGCAGCCACTGCCGCGTCGCCACCCTGGCGCCCGCCGCCCCCGGGGCGGGCCGACTGCTCTGCCGGTTCGGCACCAGGTGCGTCCTCGGACGTGAATTCCTCGCGCGCAGACAGCCGTAGGCCGGCCGCCTCCGCGGAGGACCCGCAGCGGCTCTGGATTTGGTAGCCGCACCTCGGCCGGACTACCCGGTCCCCTATGCTGCGCTCATCCGGGGCGCGCCGGCGCCGTCCGGCGACCGCGCCGCACCGGTAAGGCCACTTCCAGTGTGCCGCTGAGTCAGGAGTCCATTGTGACCACGCGTGTTCCCGGGCGCCCTTACCGCGTCCTGCTGGTCGAGGACGACCCGGCCGACGCCATGCTCATCACGGAGGCACTGGAGGAGAAGGCGCAGCGGGAGATCGTGCGGGTCGTCAACGGTGAGGCCGC
>NZ_JBHUWW010000030.1:0-66291 GCF_042669755.1 Kitasatospora sp. NPDC057223
GGCCCGGCCCCCGTTTCGTCCGGGGGCCGGGCCTGCGGCTTTCGGCTGTCCCGGACGAATGTCCGATTGAGGGTCAAATATTCGGGTTGGGAGGGGTTTGGACTCGATCGCGCCGACTCGCTAACGTCTGCCACCAGGCCTCCGCTCCGACGGCCGCCCACCCCGGGCGGCGGCGGGTGCCGGGCCGCAGGAATGGAGCCGCGCCGCATGGCGATGCACCGTCACCAAGTTCCAGGTGTGCACACGCTGGTCCGCGCGCTGGTGCTCACCGCCGCCGCCAGTACGGCGCTGGGTGTGACGGCCGGCGGCAGCGCCCTCGCCAGCCCCGGCGGGCCCGGCGGGCCGCCTGAGAAGAAGGACGTCAAGGCCCAGGTCGACCGCCTCTACGACGAGGCCGAACAGGCCTCCGAGAAGTACAACGCCGCCCAGGAGTACCAGCGCCGTCTGCAGGCCGAGACGGGCTCCCTCCAGGAGCAGGTCGCGCTGGCCCAGAACGAGGTCAACCAGCTGCGCGGCGAACTCGCCACCGTCGCGGGCGCCCAGTACCGGGCCGGCGGGATCGGCCCGGCCGCCCAGCTGATGCTGGCCTCCGACCCGGCGGGCTACCTCTCCCGGGCCCGCAGCCTCGACCAGGTCGCCGAGCGGCAGAGCGAGACGCTGCACGACGTGGCCGACCGCCAGCGCCGGCTCGACCAGCGCCGGGCCGAGGCCACCGGCAAGCTCTCCGAGCTGGAGGAGGCCCGCCGGGCGCTGGCCGACAACAAGCAGCAGATCCAGGACCGGCTCGCCAAGGCCCAGAAGCTGCTCAACAGCCTCGGTGCCACCGGCCGGGCCAGACTCGTCGCCCAGGACGCCAGGGAGGCCGAGCAGCGCGCCACCCGGGGCACCGACCGGCTCGATCTCGGAACCGCCCCGCCCGCCTCGGACCGCGCCGCCGCGGCGCTGGCCGCAGCCGTCGCCCGGATCGGCTCCCCGTACGTCTACGGCGCCTCGGGGCCCGGCGCCTTCGACTGTTCGGGTCTGATGTACTGGAGCTGGCGGCAGGCCGGAGTGACCCTGCCGCGGACGTCACAGGGCCAGGCCTACGCGGGCCGGCGGGTCGCTCTCTCCGACGCACAGCCGGGAGACCTGGTGATCTTCTACGGGGACAGGCACCACGTCGGCATGTACGCCGGCGGGGGAGTCGTCGTGCACGCCCCCTACCCCGGTGCCCGGGTCCGCTACGAGAGCGTCAGCGCGATGCCCGTCACGGGGGTGGTCCGGCTCTGAGCCGCACCCTTCCGCACCCGGCGGACGACACCGGCGACCTGCCCCGCGAACGCGCCGGGGCGGGTCGCTCCGTGCTGCCCGCGGCCGCGCCGCTCTCCCGGCGCGGGGCACTGCTGCTCGCCGCCGGCGGCCTGGCCCAGCTCTCGCTGCCGCCCGCCGCCCCCGCACCCCCGCCTGCGCCCGCCGCCGGCCTGCCCGGGGCGGCGGTGACGGCCCTGCTGGCCGCCCGCGCCACCGCGCTGCGCACGCATGACGGCGCCGCGCTCACCGCCACCAGCACCGTGACCGCCCGGGCCGGCCAGTTCGGCCTGCTGGCCGCGCTCGCCGCCGTCCCGCTGGCCGGGCTGGAGTACCGGAGCCCCGTCGTCAGCGGCTCGGTCGCGGGTGGAGCGGCCACCGTCACCGCCGAACTCGCGGTACGGATCGAGGGCCACGACGGGTACCCGGCGCTGTTCGCCCGGCGGCTCACGCTCGCCGAGGAGTCCGGCGGCTGGCGGGTCGCGGGGGAGGAGACGGCCGGCGGCGCCGTACCGCTCTGGGACCTGGGCGCGGTGCAGGCCGCCGCCGGAGCGCACTGCCTGGTGCTGGCCACCGCGGGCGGCCCGGCGGCCCCCGCGGCCCTCGCCGAGGTGGGGGACCGCGCGGTGACGGCCGTCAGCGCCGTCTGGGGCGGCGGCTGGGCCGGCCGGCTGCTGCTGGAACTGCCCGCCACCGAGGAGCAGTTCGCCCGCCTGCTGGACGTCCCCGCGGCCGACTGGACGGAGATGGCGGCCGTCACCACCGCGGCGGCCGGCGCACCCCGGCAGACTCCCGCCGACCGCGTCCTGGTCAACCCGGACGCGTACGGCAGGCTCAGCGCCGTCGGCCGGCAGGTCGTCACCACCCACGAGGCGACCCACGTCGCGACCCGCGCCGACACCCGCCCCTGGACGCCGCTCTGGCTCTCCGAGGGCGCCGCCGACTGGACGGGCTACCTGGACACCGGCCGCACGCCCCGGCAGATCGCCCCCGAACTCGCCCGGGCCGTCGCCGCCGGGCAGCTGCCCTCGGCCCTGCCCGCGGACGCGGACTTCGCGGCCGGCGCACCCGGCATCGCGCGGACGTACGAGCTGGCCTGGCTGGCCTGCGACCTGATCGCCCGCAGGTACGGGCCGTCGAAACTGGTCGCCTTCTACCGCGCGGTCGGGGCGGCCGGCGAGGGCGCCGGGCGCGAGCAGCAGCTCGACCGGGTGCTGCGGGCGGAGCTGGGCACCGGGCTCGGCGAGTTCACCGGCGACTGGGTCGCCGAGGCGCACCGGCTGTTCGCGGCCTAGCCCGTACCGGGGGGCCGCAGGATCGGGCTGTCGAGCCCGCACCGGCGGGACTCGGCGCTCAGCGCTCGGCGCCCGCCGTGGGCCGGTCGATGCCGTCCAGCAGGTCCTGCTCGTAGGCGATGCCCGGCCGGACGGGGTAGGCGGCCGTGACGGCCGCCGGCTCCGCCACGGGGACGAGGACCACCGTCGGGGCGGCCACCGGGCCCCGGGTGGAGCGCCACAGGCGGACGCAGGACAGCACCGCGGCGGCCAGCAGCAGCAGGTTGCGCAGCCCCAGCACGATCACGCCCCACGGGTGGCTCCCGGTCACCTGGCCGAACAGCACCGGGAACTCCAGCGTGGTCAGCGGGGTGGCGATCAGGATCAGCACCGCCACCGGCCGCTGGCTGGTGCCCCGGACGGTCAGGCAGACCGCCGCCACGCCGACCAGCCAGACCAGGTACTGCGGGCTGATCACCCGGCTGGTCACGGTGAACACCAGCAGGGCGGCGAGCGCCGCGTCGTACGTGGTGGCGGCCGTGCGGCGCTTCGTGGTGAGCCGCCAGAACAGCAGCCACGCGAAGCCGGCCAGCGTCCCGGCCACCATCACCTTGGAGATCACGCCGACCCACGGCCCGAGCATCTCGGTCGAGCCGTAGTTCATCTTCACCTGGCCGTCCCAGGCACCGGCCATCCGCGCGAAGTGCAGCGGCATGGCCCCCAGCGACTCGACCTCGATGCCGCGGTCCTTCTGGAACATCAGGAACTCGAAGGCGCCGTTCATCCCGGCGGCCAGCAGGAAGCCCAGGCTCCCGGCGGTCGCCGCGGCGGCCGTCCAGGAGCGGCGGGTGCGCCGGCCGGAGGGGGTGCCGACCAGGGCCAGCAGCGGCCAGATCTTGATGATGCCGCCGAGGCCGAGCAGCATCCCGCCGATCGCGGGCCGCCGCAGCAGCGCCAGCAGCCCCGCGACGCAGAGCGCCGTGACCAGGATGTCGTACCGGTTGTAGATCATCGGGCCGAGCAGCGGCACTCCGGCCACCCAGACCCAGGCCCCGGTGAAGCTGCGGCCCCTGCGCAGGCCGGCCCGCAGCAGCAGGCCCATGGTCAGCGCGTCCACCACGCCGCAGACCACCCAGAACGACACCAGGTAGGACCAGGGCAGCAGCCCCGGCAGCATGATCACCAGGGCGGCCCCGGGCGGGTACTGCCAGGTCACGTCGTCCAGCGGGAAGGTGCCCGTCTGCAGGACGCCGTACCAGCCGTGGTAGATCACCCAGACGTCGGTGCTGACGTCCCCCATCAGCCGGATGACGCCGGTCACCATCAGCAGCAGCAGAGTGCGGCTGGCCACCCAGCCGGCCCCGAGCGCCCACAGGGCACCGCCGGCCGCCCGGGGAGCGGCGGGGACCGGAACCGGCCCGGTCGCGGCGTCGGTGCTGTGGCCGTCGGCGCTGCTGGATCTGCCGGGCTTGCCGGCCTGGGCCAACTCCACTGCGCTCCCTCGTTCGTCTCGGACACCCTTGCCGCAGGCGCCGCGCGACGCCGGGGGCCCTGCGGCCGGCGCTGGAACCAGCCGGCCGCGGCCCACCTGTTGCTAGGACGGACCCGGGGGGGAAACGGTTGCCGTACGTCGTTCCGTTCCCGGCGGGTCGTGCTGTTGACCTATCGTACGGATCACCGAGCGGTACACCGAGCACCCCCCGACCGAGCGAGCCGTGGCCTGATGCACAAGACCCTGATCGTCACCAACGACTTCCCGCCCCGGCCCGGCGGTATCCAGGCCTTCGTCCACAATATGGCAGTACGTCAGCCCGCCGGGAGCATCGTGGTGTACGCCTCCACCTGGCGCGACGGCGCCGAGTGCGCCCGCTTCGACGCCGAGCAGCCGTTCCCGGTGATCCGCGACCGCACAAAGGTGATGGTTCCCACACCGCGGGTCACCCGTCGGGCGGCCGAGATCCTGAAGGCGGAGAGCTGCGACTCGGTGTGGTTCGGCGCCGCCGCCCCGCTGGGCCTGATGTCCCCCGCGCTGCGCCGGGCCGGCGCCGGGCGGCTGCTCGGCATGACCCACGGGCACGAGGCGGCCTGGGCGCAGCTGCCCGGCTCCCGGCAGCTGCTGCGCCGGATCGGGGCCGGCACCGACACCCTCACCTACCTCGGCGAGTACACCCGCTCCCGGATCGCCGCCGCCGTCGGGCCCGAGGCCGCCGCCCGGATGGTGCAGCTGCCACCCGGCGTCGACGAGCAGACCTTCCACCCCGGCTCCGGCGGGCCCGAACTGCGCCGCCGGCTCGGCCTGGCGGACCGCCCGGTCGTGGTCTGCGTCTCGCGCCTGGTGCCGCGCAAGGGCCAGGACACGCTGATCGAGGCGATGCCGCAGATCCTCGCCGCGCTGCCGGACACCGTGCTGCTGATCGTCGGCGGCGGGCCCTACCAGGGCGACCTGGAGAAGCTGGCGGACGCCCGGGGCGTGCGCGCCTCGGTGCGCTTCACCGGGGCGGTGCCCTGGTCGGAGCTGCCCGCGCACTACGGCGCCGGGGACGTCTTCGCGATGCCCTGCCGCACCCGCCGGGGCGGGCTGGACGTCGAGGGCCTCGGCATCGTCTACCTGGAGGCCTCGGCGACCGGCCTGCCGGTGGTGGCGGGCGACTCCGGCGGCGCGCCGGACGCCGTGCTGGAGGGCGAGACGGGGTACGTGGTGCCGGGCCGCTCCGCGGCGGACGCGGCCGAGCGGATCGTCCGGCTGCTGAACGACGAGGCGCTCCGCCGGCGGCTCGGCGAGGCCGGCCGGCGCTGGGTGGAGCGCTCCTGGCGGTGGGACCTGCTGGCCGGGCGGCTGACCACGCTGCTGGCCGCGTAGCGCACGGCCGACGGCCCGCGCGGCCTTCGGGGCCGTGCGGGCCGTTCGTCGTGCCGTGCGGGCGCGTCAGCGCCGGTAGAGGGCCTCGACCTCGGCCGCGAAGTCCTTCAGCACCAGGTTGCGCTTGAGCTTGAGCGACGGCGTGAGGTGCCCGCCGGCCTCCGAGAAGACGGTGTCGAGCAGCCGGAACTTCTTCACCGCCTCGGCGGCCGACACGGCGGCGTTGCCGTCGTCGATCGCGGACTGCACGGCGGCCAGCAGGTCCGCGTCCTCGCGCAGCTCGGCGACGGTCGCGCCGGCCGGCTTGCCGTTCAGCTCCTTCCACTTCGGGAAGAAGTCCTCGTCGAGCGTCACCAGGCAGGCGATGAACGGCTTGCGGTCGCCGACCACCATGACCTCGCCGACCAGCGCGTGCGCCCGGATGCGGTCCTCGATCACGGCGGGGGCGACGTTCTTGCCGCCCGCGGTGACGATGATCTCCTTCTTGCGGCCGGTGATCGACAGGTAGCCGTCCTCGTCCAGGCTGCCGAGGTCACCGGTGGCGAACCAGCCGTCCTGCAGGGCGTCCGCGCTGGCCTGCGGGTTGTTCCAGTAGCCGGTGAAGACCTGCGGGCCCTTGAGCAGCACCTCGCCGTCCTCGGCGATCCGCACGGCGGAGCCGGGCAGCGGCTGGCCGACGGTGCCGATCTTCGGCCGGTCGTGCGGGTTGAAGGCGGTCGCCGCACACGTCTCGGTCAGGCCGTAGCCCTCCAGCACGGTGAAGCCGATGCCCCGGTAGAAGTGCCCGAGGCGCTCGCCGAGCGGGGCGCCGCCGGAGATCGCGTGGGTGGCCCGGCCGCCGAGTGCCGCGCGCAGCTTGCTGTAGACCAGCTTGTCGAAGAGCTTGTGCCGGAGTCTCAGCGCGAGGCCCGCGCGGCCGTGGTCCAGCGCGCGGCTGTACGCGATCGCGGTGTCGGCGGCCTTGTCGAAGATCTTGCCCTTGCCGTCCGCCTGGGCCTTGGCCCGTGCGGTGTTGTAGACCTTCTCGAAGACCCGCGGCACCCCGAGGATCAGCGTCGGGCGGAACGAGGCCAGCTCGGCCGTGACGTCCTTGATCTCCGACACGTGGCCGAGCTTGATCGGGGCGATCGCCGCCGCGATCTCGGCGATCCGGCCGAGCACGTGGGCGAGCGGGAGGAACAGCAGGACGGAACTCTCGCCGGTGCGGAACAGCGGCTCCAGGCGGGCCGTCACGTTGCCCAGCTCGGCCAGGAAGTTGCCGTGGGTCAGCTGGCAGCCCTTCGGGCGCCCGGTGGTGCCCGAGGTGTACACGATGGTGGCGATCGAGTCGGCGCCCGCGGTGGACCGGCGCTCGGTCACCGTGGTCGCGGCGACCTTGGCACCGGCCTCGGCGAGCGCGGCCAGCGCGCCCCGCTCGATCTGCCAGGTCTGCTTCAGCTCCGGCAGCCGCTCGCGGACCTGCTCGACCACGGCGGCGTGCGCGTCGGTCTCGGTCAGCACGGCGACGGCGCCGGAGTCGCCGAGGATCCACTCCACCTGCTCGGCGGAGGACGTCTCGTACACCGGCACGGTGATCGCACCCGCGGACCAGATCGCGAAGTCCAGCAGCGTCCACTCGTACCTGGTGCGGGACATGACACCGACCCGGTCACCGGGGGCGATGCCGGCCGCGATCAGGCCCTTGGCGGCGGAGTGCACCTCGGCCAGGAACTGTGCGGCGGTGAGGTCGGTCCACTGCCCGTCCACCTTGCGGCTGAGCACCGCGACACCGGGGTGCCGTTCGGCGTTCTGGTGCACCAGGTCGGAGAGGTTACCGCCGCTCGGTACCTGGTAGAGGGCCGGAAGACTGAAGTCGAGCAAGACTGCTCCTCGTTCGCGACGCTGCGGGACGCCAGGACGTTACTGCCCGGTAGGCGGGTTCGGCCAGGGGGGTCGGCTCCGGTGTTCGAAGTGTCACACCTTCGCAGCTCCGGCCAGGCCCCGACCGGGTCGTTCGAATGGCACCCTACGGCAGCGCCGAGGTGACCTGCCGGTAGCCCCGGCACCGGCCTGACGGGCCGTGGGCGGAGCCGTTCGCCGATCGCGATAGCCTGCCCTGGGCGGACAGCCGACCAGCACGCACCGGATCACCGGATTACGCGGAGGGCCATACCAATGGCGGAGCACACCAGGGCGAGCATCACCATCGACGCGACCCCGGCCGAGGTCATGGCCGTGATCGCCGACTTCGCGGCCTACCCGGCCTGGACGGGCGAGGTCAAGGAGATCGAGGTGCTGGAGAGCGACGCCGACGGCCGCGGTGCCCGGGTCCGCCTGCTGCTGGACGCCGGTGCCATCCGCGACGAGCACGTCCTCGCCTACACCTGGGACGGCGACCGCCAGGTCGGCTGGACCCTGGTCAAGAGCCAGATGCTCCGCACCCTCGACGGCTCCTACACGCTGGCCCCGCTGGCCGGCGGCGGCACCGAGGTCACGTACCAGCTCGCCGTCGACGTCAAGATCCCGATGCTCGGCATGATCAAGCGCAAGGCCGAGAAGGTCATCATCGACCGCGCGCTGGACGGCCTGAAGAAGCGCGTCGAGGGCTGACGGCGACCGGGCCGGAGCAGGCACCAGCACGACAGGGCGACAGGACGACGGGACAACGACCATGACGGCATCCGCCACCGGATCGGACCCGGCGCTGCCGGCCCGCACCGTCCTCGTCAGCGGTGACAGCCCGGCGACCGCCGTCGTCGCCGCCGCCACCGCGCTGCACGCCGCCCGCCGCGGCCTGCGCACCGTGCTGCTCGCCGCCGACGACCCGCACCGCACCCTCGACACCCTGCTCGGCACCCGCCTGCACGCCGAGCCGGCCCCGTACGCGCCCGGCCTCACCGTCGCCAGGACGGACGAGCAGGCCGTCTTCCGCCGCGCCTACGGCGAGGTCGCCGGCCGGCTCAAGCCCGCCCTCGACCTGCTCGGCGCCGGGGAACTCGACCCGGAGGAGCTCACCGCCCTCCCCGGCACCGGCCGGCTCGCCCTGCTGCACGCCCTGCACGGCTTCGACGCGGACGTGCTGGTCGTCGCCGCGCCGCCGCCCGCCGAACTGACCGCCGCCCTCGCCCTGCCCGAACAGCTCGACCGCTACCTCGCCCGGCTGCTTCCCGAGCAGCGCCAGGCCGCCCGCGCGCTGCGCCCGCTGCTGGCCGCCGTCGCGGGCGTCCCGATGCCCGCCGAATGGCTCTACGAGGCCCGTGGCAGGGCGGCCGCCGCCCTCGGCCGGGCCGGCGCGGCGGTCACCGCCCCCGGCACCTCCGTCCGGCTGGTCGTCGAGGCCGCGAACCTGCGGCCGGAGGAGCTGCGCCGGATCCGGGCCGGCCTCGCCCTGCACGGCCACCGGCCGGACGCCGTCGTCGTGCACGGCGCGCTGCCGGCCGGGGCGGCCGGCTCGCCCGACCCGTGGCTCGCCGGCCGGGCCCGCCACCAGGAGGAGCAACTGGCCGCGCTGGCCGCCGAACTGGCCGGCACGCCGCTGCTCACCAGCCGGGAGCCCGAGCTGACCCTGGAGGGCGTGGCGGCCGGGCTGTACGGCGACGGCCCCGGCCCGGCCCCGGCCCGGCCGGCGCCCCGGACGGTCGAGGACCGCCTCGCCGAGGACGGCCTGCTGCTCTGGCACCTCGCCCTGCCCGGCGCCGACCGCGCCGACCTGGACCTCGTGCGGCGCGGCGACGAACTGGTCGTCGGGATCGGCGCGTACCGCCGCATCCTGGCCCTGCCGTCCGCGCTGCGCCGCTGCACGGTGGCCGGTGCCGGACTGGCGGACGGCGTACTGACGGTGCGCTTCGCACCCGACCCGGCGCTCTGGCCGAGGGGCTGACCGGCCCGCTTCCGGTAGCGTCGAAGGTGGCGGCCGCGCGTGCGGCCGCAGCTGAGGAGGCGCCCGCGATGACCACTGCCGACGACCGGACCACCCGGCCCGGCGACGACCCGGCCGGTGAGCGCACCGGAGACCGGGCCGGCGACCCCACCGGAGAGCGGGCTTCGGCCGGCCACCCGTTCGGACCGGACTTCGGCCCGCTGGTCGACGAGGTCCGCCGGTTCGCGAACGCCGTCGGCGAGAAGGCCCAGGAGGTCGGTGCCCAGGAGTTCGCCGCGGCGGCCCTCGGCTCCCTCACCTCCCTGGCCGAGCTGCCCGGAACCCTGCGCGGGAAGCACCCCGAGGTCTACGGGCACCTGTCCGCGGCCGGGGGCGAGCTGCTCGCCGCCTACCGTGCGGCCGTCTCGGGACATGAACGCCGATGGTCAAGCCGGGACGAGGCCCGGAGTGAGCACATCGACCTCGATACGCCCGAAGGGCCGTTCGCCAAGGAGTGAATCCCCTGGTCAGACATGGTCACGCAGGGGGAAACCCTGCTGACGCAGTGAATCAAAACGTACGACTTTTGAAAGCGGACGGCCATGTTCCCAGGGACTTGCTTTCGGATAATGTAGGCGCCGGTGTGTACGGGAGCGGCGCTGGACGGTACCTTTCCGTGCAGCGGGAACGAGATGAATAGCTGAGGGACACATGGCTCTGACCATCGGCGTCGATGTCGGCGGTACCAAGATTGCGGCCGGCGTGGTCGACGAGGCAGGCGAAATCCTGGCCAGGACCCGGGTACCCACCCCGGCCGACCCCCAGTGGGCGGTCGACGCCATCGCGCAGGCAGTACGCGAGCTCAAGGAGCTCCACCCGGACGTGGAGGCGGTGGGCGTAGGGGCCCCCGGCTTCGTCGACCGCGACCGCTCCACGGTGATCTTCGCGCCCAACATCGACTGGGAGAACGAGCCGCTCAAGGCCCGGATCGAGGAGCTCACCGGCCTCGACACGGTCGTCGAGAACGACGCCAACTGTGCGGCCTGGGCCGAGTTCAGGTTCGGCGCGGCGGCCACCCACGACGACATGGTGCTGATCACCGTCGGCACCGGCATCGGCGGCGGCATCGTCCTCGACGGCCGCCTGCACCGCGGCCGGTTCGGCGTGGCCGGCGAGATCGGCCACCTCAACATGGTCCCGGACGGCCTGCTCTGCGGCTGCGGCGGCAAGGGCTGCTGGGAGCAGTACGGCTCGGGCCGCGCGCTGCGCCGCTACGGCCGGGAGAAGGCCGCCGCCGACCCGGTGCGCGGCAAGCGGATGCTGTCGCTCAACGACGACGTCGCCGAGACCATCCGCGGCATCCACATCACCGAGGCCGCCGAGGCCGGCGACCCGCTGGCGCTGGAGTGCTACGACGAGCTGGCCGACTGGCTCGGCCGCGGCATGGCCGACCTCGCCGCGCTGTTCGACCCGGGCGTCTTCGTGCTCGGCGGCGGCGTCTCCGACTCCGGCCGGCTGCTGCTCGACCCGGTCGCCAAGGCCTTCCAGCGCTACCTGACGGGCGGCGTCCACCGCCCGCGCGCCGAGGTCGTGCTGGCCTCGATGGGATCCGCCGCCGGCATCGCCGGCGCCGGGGACCTGGCCCGTACGGTCTGACCCACCACGGATCCCGAGGATCCGGCAGTACCTCCGCCGACGGCGGGGCGGGAGCCCTCACCCCGCCCCGCCGTCGCGGCGTTTCGGCCCCGCCCGGGCCGGCGGCGGGCCTATCGTGACGGGCGGACCGCCCGAGCCGCAGCAGGGACGACACCGTGACCGAACAGCCCGCACCCCCCGCACCGCCCGCACCGCCCGCGCTGCCCGCCTCCGGACCGGGGCCGGACGGCAGCCGCCGGGTGCGCCTGCTCAGCTACAACATCCGCTCGCTGCGCGACGACCGGCGCGCCCTCGCCCGGGTGATCCGCGCCTGCGACCCCGATCTCGTCTGCATCCAGGAAGCCCCGCGCTACTGGCGGCCCGAGGGCCAGGCCCGGTGGCTCGCCCGGCGGACGGGCACGGTGGTCCTCTCCGGCGGCGGACGCACCGCGGCCGGCCCGCTGCTGCTCGGCCGGCCCGGCGTCGAGGTGCTCTCCGTCCACGACCGGCTGCTGCCGAAGACCCGCGGCCTGCACGCCCGCGGCTTCGCCACGGCCGTCGTCCGGGTGGCCGGCAGCGCCCCGCTCTCGGTGACCAGCTGCCACCTCAGCCTGGACGCCGCCGAGCGGTACTCCCAGTTCCTGCTGCTGCCCGGCCAGGCCGCCCTCGCCGGGCACGGCGTGATCGGCGGCGACCTCAACGAGCACCCCGACGGCCCCGGCTGGCAGTGGCTCGCCGGGCACCTCCGGGACGGCCACCCGGCCGCACCCTGGGGCGGCACCTTCACATCCGTCCCCGCGAACCCCTACCAGCGCATCGACGCCGTCTTCGCCACACCCGGCCTGCGCGTCCTCGCCTGCGGCGTCCCGCACGGCCTGCCCGGCGTCACCGGACCCGACCTGCTGGCCGCCACCGACCACCTCCCGCTGCTCGCCGTCCTGGAGATCCCGGCGGGGTAGCGGCGAACCCGGTCAGTGCAGGTCGGCACTGACGATCACACCGCCGCGCACGGTGTAGGTGCCGGTGAACACCTTGTGGCTCCCGTCGCTCTGCACGGCGTCCAGGACGACGCTCACGGTGGAGCCGGTCGCCCCGATCACGGTGAGATCGTCCCTGGCGGTGGTGGCAAACCCGGCCACGAAGTCCGTGTAGGAGTGGTTCAGGTTCCGGCCGCCGAGAGCCCAGGCCGTGCGGTAGTCCTTGGCGTTGACGGCCGCGTAGTAGGCCTCGACGGTTGCCCGCGCGCCGGCGGCCGGTGTGCTGGACACGGTGGCCGCACCCGATGCGGCGGACGGCGACGCGGCGGACGGAGAGACCGCAGGAGCGGAGGCGGCCGGTCCGCTGCGCACCGAGGCGTCGACCAGCCACTGCCCGGTGTTGTCGGCGAGGCCGGAGTCGAGCGTGAACTGGACCTTCGCCACGGTCGAGGCGGCCGGCAGCTGGAACGTGAGGAACCCGAGCCCCGTGTCGCCGGGGGCGATCGTGACGATGCCGGGGAATCCCGGCCCTGCGGCGGTGTCCGTGAACGTGGCGTTGAAGGCCTGGCCCTGGGTGTCGATCACCTGGGCGCCGTTGGACGGGGAGTCTGAGTACGGGGCGGTGCCCACGTTGTGCAGGCTGAACTGCACGGCCGCCAGCCGGTTGCCGGCGCCCGGCGTCGAGAACTGGTCCTTCGCCGCCGCCGGGTCCACCACCCGCGTCACCGTCACCGCCATCCGGGCGCCCTGCCCGCTGCCGCGCAGCTCCACGGTGTCCCCGACCCGGGCCTGCGAGGTGGACGGTGACGCCGAGGCAGCCCCGGTGGTGCCGGCCGCGGAGCCGCTGACCGGGGAGCCGGTTGCCGGGGAGGTGACGGCGGGCCTGGTCTCGACCGTGTGCGAGGAGCAGCCCGCCACGGCGGCCAGGCCCAGTGCGGCGAGCGCGGAGGCGGAACGTAACGCAAGGGACGGGCGCACGGCGATCGCCTCCCGGGAGGCCCCCGGCGGACAGGCGTGGGGCTGCTGCCCCGCCCCACCACCGTAGGCGGCGCGCCGCCCGGCCGCCCGGCCGCGCGGCCGGGCGGGGTGGCCCGGTCAGACCACTGCGCCGCCGTGCGGGTCCGGGGGTTCGTCCTCGTCGTCGCTCTTCATCCGGGCGACGAGGGTGACGAAGCCGCCGAGGAAGGCGCTCACGCCGACCCAGGCGGGCCAGCCGGCGACCTCCTGCCAGAAGACGGCGTCGAACAGCAGCAGGGCCGGGCCGCCGAGCACGGCGAGCCAGGCGAACTTGGAGGTGACGTCGCCCTCCGGCAGCGGCGGCGGCTCCGGGGGGACGAAGTGGCCCTCGTCCGGGTCCTCGGCAGCCTCGTAGTCGCGCGGGCCGGCGGCCGGCACGGCGGGCTGGGACGGCCGGGGGCGCGGCTGCGGGGCCAGGTCGGAGAGATCGCCGGGGGTGGCCGCGGAGCCGCCCTTGAAGCCCTTGTGCTCGCCCTTGGCGCGGAGGTTCTCGACCTCGGGCCAGTCCGGGTTGTTGAGGTCGACGGGGTCGTCGAACTGGGCGACCAGGGCGGCGAAGATCTCGTCCGCCTCGGCCTGGCTGCGTTCCGGCAGGCGGCGGTCCGGCGACGGCCCCTCGCCGGTGGTGGCGCCGGTGGCGTCGGTGTCCTCGCCGGTGCTCGCGCCGTCGTCCGGGCGCGGGCCGGCCTGCTCCTCGGCAGCCTTCTTCAGACCGTCCTCGCGGGGCGGGTCTTCCTC
The DNA here is from genome assembly GCF_042669755.1 of Kitasatospora sp. NPDC057223. Classification (NCBI taxonomy): domain Bacteria; kingdom Bacillati; phylum Actinomycetota; class Actinomycetes; order Kitasatosporales; family Streptomycetaceae; genus Kitasatospora; species Kitasatospora sp. NPDC057223. The sequence goes on from NZ_JBHUWW010000030.1 coordinate 13,627, forward strand.
GCCGCCCGCCGTGCTGCTCTCGTGCACTTCCGGCCCTTCAGCTCAGCCCTGGTGATCGTCGGATTCGACCCGGGTGGCGCCCGCCGCGTGCGCCGGGGCCAGCCGTCGGATGAAGTCCAGACTCGCCCCGAATATTTCCGCCGCGTCGTGGTCCAGCGTCGCGACGTGGAAACTGCGCTCGCACAACCGCTCGGTCACGTCGGTCGAGGATATCCGGGCGAGCACCAGTTCCGAGTTGGCCGGCGAGACCACGTGGTCCTGCGGGCTGCGGAACAGCAGCACCGGCTGGCGAATCTGCGCCAGCCTGCCCTGGACGTCCTTCCACAACCGGGACAACGACCAGGCGGCGTGCAAGGGTGTGCGGTCGTAGCCGATCTCGCGGGAACCCTCCAGCGCGATGTCATTGGCCACCCCGGGCAGGCTCGGTACCAGGTGCCGCAGCACCGGCAGCAGGACGGCCGCCGGGTTGTCCGAGCGCACCGACGGGTTGACCAGGACCAGCCCGGCCACCGCGGGGCCGTGCAGGGCCGCCAGCCGCAGGGCCAGCGAGCCGCCCATCGACAGGGCGAACACGAAGACCTGCTCGCAGCTCTCGGAGAGGGCGAGGAACTCCCGCTCGACCTCGGCGTACCAGTCCTCCCAGCGCGTCACCTGCATGTCCTGCCAGACGGTGCCGTGACCGGGGAGCAGCGGGACGGAGACGGTCAGCCCGGCCTCGGCCAGGTGTTGCGCCCAGGGCAGCAGCGACTGCGGGGATCCGGTGAAACCGTGACAGAGGAGGACGCCGACCGGGCCGCCCTGGTGGCGGTACGGCTCGGCACCGGGCAGCAGCGGCATGAGCGGGTGCTCCTTCGCGGATCCGGGCGGTGCGGCCGCGCGGATGGCCCGGGCGGGAGCGCTGGAGCCGCATCGTCCCACGCGACCCCGGGCCGCGTACACCCCGCCGGGGCGGGGCGCGGCGCGTGGGCGGGCCGCTGGGCATTAGGATCGACCGGTCCGCTAAACAGGAGGCCCGGCCTTGTTCTACCGACTGATGAAGATGATCGTCGCGCCATTGCTACGGATCTTCTTCCGGCCGTGGATGGAGGGGGCGGAGAACATTCCGGAGGAGGGCGCCGCGATCATCGCGAGCAACCACCTCTCCTTCTCGGACTCCTTCTTCCTCCCCGCGCTGATGAAGCGCCGGGTCACGTTCATCGCGAAGGCCGAGTACTTCAACACCCCCGGCCTCAAGGGCAAGCTCACCGCAGCCTTCTTCAAGGGCGTCGGCCAGCTGCCGGTGGACCGCTCGGGTGTCCGGGGCGCCGGTGAGGCGGCCATCCGCAGCGCCGTCGCGGTGATCGACCGCGGGGAGCTGTTCGGCGTCTACCCCGAGGGCACCCGCTCGCCCGACGGCAAGCTGTACCGGGGCAAGGTCGGCGGCCTGGCGCGGGTCGCGCTGGCCACCGGCGCACCCGTGATCCCGGTGGCGATGATCGACACCGAGAAGGTCCAGCCGCCCGGCCAGGTCGTCCCCAACTTCGGTATCCGCCCGGGCATCCGGATCGGCCGCCCGCTGGACTTCTCCCGCTACCACGGCATGGAGAACGACCGCTTCATCCTGCGTTCGGTGACGGACGAGGTGATGTACGAGATCATGCGGCTGTCCGGCCAGGAGTACGTGGACATCTACGCGACCGCCGCCAAGCGGCAGATCTCCGAGGACAAGAAGCGCGCCGACGCCGAGCGCAAGGCCGCCCAGAAGGCCGAACAGGCCGTGCTGAAGGCGGAGAAGGCCGAGGCGGACGCCGCGGAGGCGAAGGCGCAGGCCGAGCAGCAGGAGGACGGTCAGGCCTAGCGCCTGCCGGGGGGAGAGCAGATGACGGACGGCAGCGGCAGAACCGGCGCCGGCACGGCCGCGGGCGGCGCGCTCGTGCAGGCCGCCGCCGGGCCCGCGGGCGTCGGGGCCGCCGTGGCGGCCGGCGGCATGTCGGTCGAACTGCCGCTCTGGCGCGCGATCTCGTACTTCCGGCTGCTGGCGCTCGGCTACGCCGTGCTCCGCTACCTCGACTCCTACCTGGAGTTCGTGCACCCGGTCGCCGGCTGGATCTACATGGGCGCCCTGATCCTCTGGACGCTCGCCACCGTCCGGGCCTTCGCCGGTCCGCAGCGGTGCACCTGGTACGTGCTCGGCACCGACCTCACGGTGGCGGTGACGGGCGTGGTGATGAGCGGCATGGTCGACTCGCCGGACCGCATCCAGCGCGGCGCGCTCACCCTCCCGACCATCTGGGCGGCCAGTACGGTGCTCGGCTTCGCCGCGAAGGGCGGCTGGCGCCCGGCGGCCTTCGCGGGCACGCTGATCGGCATCGCCAACATCTTCAGCCACGGCGGGTTCACCGGCGACAACGTCCACAACATCGTGCTGCTGATGGTGGCGGGCTGCGCCATCGGCTACGTGATCGAACTGGCCCGCGCCAGCGAGGCGACGCTGACCCGGGCGCTCCAGGTGGAGTCGGCCACCCGCGAGCGAGAGCGGCTCTCCCGGGACATCCACGACGGGGTGCTGCAGGTGCTGGCGCTCGTCCAGCGGCGCGGCGGCGAACTGGAACAGGGCGGCCGGGACACCGGTTTCGCCGAACTCGGCCGGCTGGCCGGCGAGCAGGAGCGGGCGCTGCGCACCCTGATGACCGGCGGGCCGCTGCCGCACCAGCGCGGGGCGGCCCCGGCCGGCCCCACGGACCTGCGGGCCCTGCTGGCCCCTTACGCGGCCGAGCTGGTCACGGTGTCCGCGCCCGGCACACCGGTGCTGCTGCCGGGCCCGGCCGCGGCCGAGGTGGCCGCCGCCGTGGGCGCGGCCCTGGACAACGTACGGCGGCACGCGGGCCCCGGCGCACGCGCCTGGATCCTGCTGGAGGACGAGCCGCAGGCGGTGACGGTCAGCATCCGCGACGACGGCCCCGGCTTCCCGGCGGGCCGGCTCGGCGAGGCCGAGCGGGCCGGGCGGCTCGGTGTCTCGCAGTCGATCCGGGGCCGGCTGCTGGACCTCGGCGGCAGTGCCGAGCTGTACTCGGTGCCGGGCGAGGGCGTCGAGGTCGAACTGAAGGTCCCGAGGGAGGGCGCATGACGGTGGAACAGGCCGCGCTGAGGGTCATGGTGGTGGACGACCACCCGATGTGGCGCGAGGGGGTCTCGCGGGACCTGGCCGAGGCGGGCCTCGACGTGGTGGCCACCGCCGGGGATGGCGAGGAGGCCGTCCGCCGGGCGCGCGCCTGCACCCCGCAGGTGATCGTCCTGGACCTCAACCTGCCCGGCCTGCCCGGTGTCGAGGTGTGCCGCCAGGTGGTCGCGCAGGACCCGTCGGTGCGGGTGCTGGTGCTCTCCGCGAGCGGCGAGCACGCCGACGTCCTGGAGGCGGTGAAGTCCGGTGCGACCGGCTACCTGGTCAAGTCGGCCGGGCGGGACGAACTGCTGGACGCGGTCCGCCGCACCGCCGTCGGCGACGCCGTCTTCACCCCGGGGCTGGCCGGCCTGGTGCTGGGCGAGTTCCGCCGCCTCGCCGCCGAGCCCGGGCCGGCCTCGGCGCCGGCCGTGCCGCAGCTGACCGCCCGGGAGACCGAGGTACTGCGGCTGGTCGCCAAGGGCCTGTCGTACCGGCAGATCGCCGACCGCCTGGTGCTCTCGCACCGTACGGTGCAGAACCACGTGCAGAACACCCTGGGCAAGCTCCAGCTGCACAACCGGGTGGAACTGGTGCGCTACGCGATCGAGCAGGGGCTGGACGACGAGGTCTGAGACCCCGCCGCCCCGGCCCCGCGACCTGCCCCGCGTCCGGCCCCGCCGCCCCGGGTCCGGCCGTGGCGGTCAGACCCCCAGCCCGGCCACCACGCCGCTCCCGCGCAGCAGTTCGGCGACGATCTCGACGCCCTCCCGGGTGAGCACCGACTCGGGGTGGAACTGCAGGCCGGCGAAGCCGGGTCCGCGCAGCGCGTGCACGTCGCCGGTGGCCGGGTCGCGCGCGACCTCGACCCCGCCGGCGGCGAGCCGGGCCGCGTCGGCGTCCGAGCAGCGCGCGGTGAAGGTGTTGTAGAAGCCGACGGTCCGCCGGGCCCCGAACAGGTCGATGCGCTCCTGCGCGCCCTGGTACGGCACGGCCTTGCGGGCCAGCGGCAGCCCGAGCTCGGCGGAGAGCAGCTGGTGGCTGAGGCAGACGGCGAGCAGCGGCGCGGTGCGGGTGCCGGCCCGCACGGCGGCCAGCGCGTCCGCCACGATCGGGCGCAGCAGCGCCATCTTGGGGTCGGCGGCGTCCGCCGGGTCGCCGGGGCCGGGGCCGAGCACGAGCGCCCCGGGGTGGGCGGCGACGAGCTCGCGCAGGCCGGGAGTGTCGTAGCGGAGCACCGACACCCGGTGCCCGAGCGAGGTCAGCAGGTGGGCGAGCATCGAGGTGAAGGTGTCCTCGCCGTCCACCACCAGCGTGCGGTGCGGCTCGGTGACGGCGACCGGGTCCTGCATCCGCAGCCAGAACGGCGCGAGGCCGGCGCGCCGGGAGTCCAGCGCCGCCTGCACCCGGTGGTCGTCGGAGAGCCGGGGCCCGCCGGGCCGGGGCAGCCGGGCGGGCGCGGGGCGGGCGCCGATCGCGGTGAGCACCCCGGCGGCCTTGGCGTGGGTCTCGGCGACCTCGGAGTCCGGGTCGGAGTGCCGGACGAGGGTCGCGCCGACCCGGACGACCAGGCCGCCGGTGGCCGGGTCGATGTCGGCGGTGCGGATGCAGATCGGCGAGTCCATCAGCTGCCCGCCGCTGCCGGAGCGGCCGATCAGGGCCAGCGCGCCGGAGTAGTAGCCGCGGCCGGCGGCCTCGTAGCGCTTGATCACCCGGGTGGCGTTCTGCACCGGGCTGCCGGTGACGGTCGCCGCGAACATGGTCTCCTTCAGCACCTCCCGGACGTCCAGCGAGGTGCGCCCGCGCAGCTCGTACTCGGTGTGCGCGAGATGGGCCATCTCCTTGAGGCGGGGGCCGAGCACCTGGCCGCCGAGGTCGCCGACGGTGCACATCATCTTGAGCTCCTCGTCGACCACCATGGTGAGCTCCTCCAGCTCCTTGGGGTCGTGCAGGAACTCGAGCAGCGAGTCGATGCCGGGGCCGGCCGCCGGATAGCGGTAGGTGCCGGAGATCGGGTTCATCACGACCGTCCCGCCGGCCTGGCGCACGTGCACCTCGGGCGACGCGCCGACCAGGATCCGCTCCCCGGTGTGGACCAGGAACGTCCAGTAGGCGCCGCGCTCCTGCTCCAGCAGCCGGCGGAACAGCGAGAGGGCGAGCGCGGGGGAGAAGTCGTCGAGGGTCGCGGTGAAGTCCCGCCGGATGACGAAGTTGGCACCCTCGCCGCGCCCGATCTCGTCCCGGATCACCCGGCGGACGATCTCCGCGTACTCGTCGTCCTGGATGTCGAAGGCACCGCCGGAGAGCGAGACCGGCAGCTGCGGCAGCGCGGGCAGCAGCTCGGCCAGCGGGAACGCGTACTGCTCGTCCACCGAGATCGCCTGCAGGGGCGTGCCGTCGTCGTGGGCGTCGAAGCCGCGTTCGCGGATCTGCCGGTACGGGACGAGCGCGAGCAGGTCGTGACGCGGCCCCTCGGCCGGGACGCCGGCCCGTACGGGCAGGTCGGCGAGCTGCTCGTACGAGCCGGCCGTGCCGAGCAGCACCTCGACCGTGTCCGGCGCGAGCCGGGGCGCGCGGCGGTGCAGCAGGGCGAAGGCGGGGGCGCCCGGGGCGGTCAGGCGGGCGAGCAGGGCTGTGGGACTGGTCACGGTTTCGGCTTCCTTCCGGGAAGGGCTCGGGTGCGGGTGCTGGGGTCCGCTTCCGGGAGGGCCGACTGCTCTCGATACGCAGAAGGCCGCCCCGAGGGGCGGCCGTCGTGTCGTCAGGGACGCGCTATCGGTGGGCCACCTCGGGGATGGTCCACCACCAGGAGAAGGTGTGCGGCGCGTTCATAGGGCAGAGCGTAGCGGATGGACCGCGGGAGTGAGAGGGATCACGGATTTGTCCGGGCGCCGTCTCATCCACCGGTCAGCTCGCACAATTCGGTTGTCACACCCCGTAGCCTTGGCTTTGTGACCGTGACAACTGAGACATCTAGGACTGGCCACTCTTGGCAGTCCCTGCCCGCGGCGCAGCAGCCTGAATGGCCGGATTCTGAGGCGCTGCGCAAGGCTCTTGCAGACCTCGCCTCGTATCCGCCGCTCGTCTTCGCAGGCGAGTGCGACCAGCTGCGCGCCCGGCTCGGTGCCGTCGCGCGTGGCGAGGCCTTCCTGCTCCAGGGCGGCGACTGTGCGGAGGCCTTCGACGGCGTGTCCGCCGAGCAGATCCGCAACAAGCTCAAGACCCTGCTGCAGATGGCCGCCGTGCTGACATACGCCGCCTCCGTGCCGGTGGTCAAGGTCGGCCGGATCGCGGGCCAGTACTCCAAGCCGCGCTCCAAGTCGACCGAGACCCGCGACGGCGTGACGCTGCCGGTCTACCGGGGCGACTCGGTGAACGGCTTCGACTTCACCCCCGAGTCCCGGATCCCGGACCCGGAGCGCCTGAAGCGGATGTACAACGCCTCCGCCGCGACGCTCAACCTGGTGCGCGCCTTCACCACCGGCGGCTACGCCGACCTGCGCCAGGTGCACGCCTGGAACCAGGACTTCGTGCGCAACTCGCCCTCCGGGCAGCGCTACGAGTCGCTGGCCAAGGAGATCGACAACGCGCTGGCCTTCATGCAGGCCTGCGGGGTCGCTCCGGAGGAGTTCAAGACCGTCGAGTTCTACTCCTCGCACGAGGCGCTGGTGCTCGACTACGAGACCGCGCTGACCCGCGTGGACTCGCGCACCGGTGACCTCTACGACGTCTCCGGGCACATGGTCTGGATCGGCGAGCGCACCCGCCAGCTGGACGGGGCGCACATCGAGTTCGCCTCGAAGATCCGCAACCCGATCGGCGTGAAGCTCGGCCCGACCACCACGGTCGACGAGGCGCTCACCCTGATCGAGCGGCTCGACCCCGACCGGGAGCCCGGCCGGCTCACCTTCATCACCCGGATGGGCGCGGGCAAGGTCCGCGAGCACCTGCCCGCCCTGGTGGAGAAGGTCACCGCGTCCGGCGCCAAGCCGGTGTGGATCTGCGACCCGATGCACGGCAACACCTTCGAGGCCTCCAGCGGCCACAAGACCCGCCGCTTCGACGACGTGCTCGACGAGGTCAAGGGCTTCTTCGAGGTGCACCGCGCGCTCGGCACCCACCCGGGCGGCATCCACGTGGAGCTGACCGGCGACGACGTCACCGAGTGCGTCGGCGGCGGCGACGAGGTGCTGGTCGACGACCTGCACCAGCGCTACGAGACGGCCTGCGACCCGCGGCTCAACCGCAGCCAGTCGCTCGACCTCGCGTTCCTGGTGGCGGAGATGTACCGCGGCGGCAACTGACCGCGGCGGCAACTGACCGCGGCGGCCGCGATGCGCCCCTGATGTGACGAAGGCCCCTCCGGATTCGGGACTCCCGAGACCGGAGGGGCTTTTTCGTACCCGGATCGCCGGGTAAGGTAAGGCTTAGTGAACTGAGGCAAGCCTTGGTTGATCATCCCGGAGCTGCTCCGGGCCGCCCTGGAACCACTCCTCGAATCCCCTGGGAGAGACCGCGATGTACGTGTGCATGTGTCATGCGGTCACCGAGGACCAGGTGAAGAAGGCGATCGACGCGGGCGCCAGCAGTCCCCGGCAGATAGCCAGGGGCTGCAAGGCCGGTACCGACTGCGGCTCGTGCGTGCGGCGGATCCAGGCCCTGCTGGGCGAGCACGGCGCGCGGCCCTGCCCGACCGCCAGGCTCGCCTCGAAGCTGGGCCTGGCCGCCCCGGAGGCGCCGGCGGAGCCGCAGGTCGCCCAGGCGCCGCTGCCGGCCGTCCGGGTGCTGGAGCCGAGCCCGCTGCGCGCGGCCTGAGCCCGCGCCGCCCCGTCACTCGCGCTCCCCGGGTCAGGACTCCGGCTGCTCGATCAGCTGGGCCAGGTAGAGCGCCTCGCCGAGCTTCTCCAGCAGTTCCAGCTGGGTGTCGAGGTAGTCGATGTGGTGCTCCTCGTCGGCGAGGATCGACTCGAAGATGTTCGCCGAGGTGACGTCGTTCTTGGCGCGCATCACGACGATCCCGCGCCGCAGCCGGTCGATCGCCTCCACCTCGACCTGGCGGTCCGCCTCGAACATCTCCTTGACGGTCTGGCCGACCCGCACGTGGAAGAGCCGCTGGTAGTTCGGCAGTCCGTCCAGGAAGAGGATCCGGTCGGTCAGGATCTCGGCGTGCTTCATCTCGTCGAACGACTCGTGCCGGGTGTACTTCGCGAGCTTCGTCCAGCCGAAGTTCTCCTGCATCTTGGCGTGCAGGAAGTACTGGTTGATGGCGGTGAGTTCGGCGGTGAGCTGCTCGTTGAGGAACTCGATGACCTCGGGGTCACCCTTCATGGCGTCTGCCTTCCTGCTGTACGTCCGGATCCACGGCTGCCCGCATCCTGGCACCGCTCTGGGGGGTATTTCCAGTAAGTTCACACTCACTCGGACATGTGTCGGAATATCCGTTTTTCGCGTAATTGATCCACCCGGGCGGGCGCATACCCCTGAAGAGGGGCGCGCGCTGCGCCCGGCGCGCCGTCTGTCACCATGGAGTCATGGGTCAGTCCGAACAAGAACCACCTCCGCCGTCTGACCCGAGACTCCCCCCGGGCCAGCGCCTGCAACGCGGCTGGCCCGTCCTGCACTACGGGCCCGTTCCCCGTTTCAAGCCGCTGACCTGGGACTTCCAGGTGTTCGGGGCGACCGCCTCGGCCGAGAAGCACAGCTGGGACTTCGACGGCTTCCAGGCCCTGCCGCGCACCACCGTGCACGCGGACCTGCACTGCGTCACCCGCTTCTCGATGCTCGGCAACGACTGGACGGGCGTGCCGGCCTCGGCCGTCCTCGAACACGTGCCCCCCGCCCACGGCGTCACCCATGTGATGGTCTGGGCCGAGTACGGCTACAGCGCCAACCTCCGGCTGGCGGACTTCGCCGACCCGCGCACCGTGTTCGCGACCCACCACGACGGCGAGCCGCTGACCGTCGAGCACGGCTTTCCCGTCCGGCTCGTGGTGCCGCAGCTGTACGCCTGGAAGGGCCCCAAGTGGGTCCGCGCGGTGGAGTACATGCGGGCCGACCGCCGGGGCTTCTGGGAGGAGCGCGGCTACCACAACCGCGCCGACCCGTGGGCCGAGAAGCGCTTCTCCTACCAGGAGGAGCCCGGCGACGGGCCGCTGCGCTGAGGCGCCGGGTCAGGCAGCCGGCTTGATGTTCTGGTTGAGGTGGAACAGGTTGTCCGGGTCGTAGGTCCGCTTCACCGCCGCCAGCCGGGCGTAGTTGCCCCGGTAGTTGGCCTCGACGCGGTCCTGGTCGTCGGCGCCCATGAAGTTGACGTAGCCGCCCGGTTCGGAGTGCGGCGACAGGGCCGTGTAGTAGTCCCGCACCCAGGCGCTCTTCTCCTCGTCGCCGGCCGGATCGTCCCACACGGCCAGGATGACGGTGGAGAACGCCGCCTCCCGGTACGAGTAGGCGGTGGCCTCCGGCGCGACCCGCTGGGGGGCCCCGTTGAGCGGGTAGATGTGCGTGGTCGAGCTGAGCGTCGGCACCTGGGGCCCGTGCTCCAGGTGCACCGCGATCGCCTCGTCGGTCAGCTCGGTCGCGAAGCTGCCCTTCCAGTACTCCCGCAGCCCCGGCGGCAGCAGCGCGTCGAAGGCGCTGTTGATCGCCGGGTACGGCATCGGCCCGACCGCCTCGGCGACCCGGGGCGCCAGGTCGCGCAGCGGCCGGAGCACCCGGTCCGCGTCCTCCGGCGGGCCGGACCAGCAGACCACGACGATGCCCAGGACGTCGCCGTGCCGGTTCTCGGGGATGAACGGCAGCGGCGGTGCGGTCTGGAAGCCGGGGAACAGGAAGAGCTGCTCGGGAGCGTCCCTGATGAACTCCCGGTAGAAGCGCAGGATGCTCCCCATGTGCTCCAGCTCGAACAGCATCGGGCCGGCCACCACCGGGCCGACCGGGCTGAGCCGGTACTCGAACGACGTCACGGCACCGAAGTTCCCGCCGCCCCCGCGGAGTGCCCAGAACAGGTCCGGGTGCCGCTCGGCATCGGTGGTCAGGAACCTGCCGTCGGCCGTCACCACGTCGGCGGACACCAGGTTGTCGCAGGTCAGCCCGAGGTGCCGGCACAGGTAGCCGAAGCCGCCGCCGAGGGTCAGCCCGGCGATGCCGGTGGTGGAGACGATCCCGCCGGTGGTGGCGAGCCCGAAGGCGCTGGTGGCGGCGTTGAAGTCGCCCCAGGTCGCGCCCGGATCGGCGCGGGCCGTCAGGTTCGCCGGGTCGACCCGCACCCCGCGCAGGCCGGACAGGTCGGCCACCACGCCGCCGTCGCAGGTGCCGAAGCCGGGCGCGCTGTGCCCGCCGCCGCGTACCGCGAGGTCCAGGCCCGTCTCGCGGGCGTAGTCGACGGCCGCCATCACGTCGCCGGCGTTGGCGCACCGGACGACGGCCGCCGGCCTGCGGTCGGCGGTCGCGTTGTAGACCTTGCGGGCCTCGTCGTAGCCGTCGTCGTCAGGGGTGACCACGGCACCCCGGGCGCGTTCTCTCAAGTCCTCGATGGTGGGCCCGGCCATGGCTACCACTCCTTCGTACCGGCCGTGCGACGCCCCGTCCGGAAGTCCCGGCGCTGCGGGCGGCGGTCGGCAGGGGAGAGCGCGGCAGCGGCGCGGCGGGGCCTCGTTCCACGCTACGCCGATCGGCGTGGAGTCTCAGATCAGCGGGAAGGTGAGCACCACGGTGGTGCCCTGTGGGCGGCGCTGGCCGGCCGCCGGGTTCTGGTCGGAGACCTTGCCGGTGCCGAACAGGTTGAGGCCGTTGCTCTGCACCTTGAACCCGGCCTCCTCCAGGGCCTTCGTCGCGTCGTCCTTGGACATCCCGCCCACGTCGGGCACCGGCACCATGCCCTTGCTGACCACCAGCGAGACCGGCGTGTTCTCCGGCACCTGCTCCCCGGCCGCAGGCGAGCTGCTGATCACCGACCCCTGCGCGACGGTGTCGCTGTACTCCTCGCTGCCCGTCCCCACCGCCAGCTGCCGGCCGGCCAGCGCCTGCCGGGCCTGGTCGGCGCTCCTCCCCGTGACGTCCGGTACGGGGATCCGCTTCGGCCCCCGCGAGACGGTGACGGCGACGGCGTCGCTCTTGCGCACCCGCTGCCCGACGCCGGGATCGGCGGCGATCACCTGCCCGGCCGGCACGCTCTCGCTGTACACCTCGGTGAAACGGCCCTGCAGCCCGGCCGCGTCCAGCACGGACACGGCCTGCGGCCGGCTCTGCCCGAGCACGCCCGGCACCGTCGTGTACAGCGCGCTGGACAGCGTGTACGTGGCACCGCCGACCAGCAGCAGCACGGCGGCCAGCACGGCGGCCCAGACCAGCGGCTTGCGCGAGCGCCGCGGGCCCGGCCGGCGCGCGGCGCGCCCCCGGCGGGCGGCCGGCGGCTCGTCGTACGGGCGGGGAGCGGTGAGCAGCCCGTCCAGCAGCTCCGGCGGCACGTCCAGCACGCTGGTGTGCTCCACCGGCGAGTGGATCACCGAGGTCGCCTCGGTGGTCGGGTACGCCGGGCTCGGCCGGGTGGAGGCGGGCGGCTCGGCGTCGAGCTGCGCCGGGGTCAGGCTGCGGCGCACCCGCTGCAGCGCGGCGAGCAGCTCGACCGCGTCGTACGGGCGCCCCCGCGGGTCGCGGGCGGTCGCGGAGGCCACTATCGCGTCCAGCTCCGGCCCGGTCGCCGGGTTGCCGAGGGACGGCGCGGGCACGTCCTCGTGCAGGTGGCGGTAGATCACCTGGGCGGCGTTCTCGCCGGTGTGCGGCTTGCCGCCGGTGAGCATCTCGTACAGCAGGATGCCCGCCGCGTAGACGTCCACCCGCTGGTCGGTGGCCTCGTCCGAGCGGATCTGCTCCGGCGCCAGGTAGGAGACCGTGCCCAGCAGGGCGCCGCTCGCGGAGGTGCCGCCGGCGGCCGCCCCCTCCGCGCCGTTGAGCAGCCGGACCAGCCCGAAGTCGGCGACCTTGACCAGCCCGCCGTCGGTGATCAGGATGTTCTCCGGCTTGACGTCCCGGTGGACGAGGCCGGCCCGGTGGGCCGAGCCGAGCGCGGCGAGCACCGGCTCCAGGATGTCCAGCGCCGCCCGGACGGACAGCGCGCCCCGGTCGCTCAGCAGGTCGCGCAGGGTGCGGCCGGGCACGTACTCCATCGCCAGGAACACCGCCGCCCCGTCGGCGCCCTGGTCGAACACGTTCACCACGTTCGGGTGCGAGAGCCGGGCCACGGCCTTGGCCTCGCGGATGAACCGGCCGGTGAAGTCGGCGTCCCCGGCGAGCGAGGGGTGCATCACCTTCAGCGCCACCACCCGGTCGAGCCGGGTGTCGGTACCCCGGTAGACGGTGGCCATCCCGCCGGTCGCGATGCGCTGCTCGACCCGGTACCGGCCGTCCAGCAGGGTACCGATCAGCGGGTCGTGCAGTGCCATGTCCACCCCGGCAGTCTAGGCGGGCCGGCGGCCGCGGCCCCGGGCGGACACCGCGGCCCGGGGCGCTTGTGCCCGGCTTGTGACACGTACGCGACCCTTCTGCTCAGAAGGCCGGCCGCTCCCGGTGGTCCAGGTCGGCGCGGCCGGCCATCGCGGAGGAGGCCTCGGCGTGGAAGCGGCGCGGGATCCGGCCGGCCCGGTACGCGAGCCGGCCGGCCTCGACGGCGTGCCGCATGGCCTGCGCCATCAGCACCGGCTCCTGGGCGCGGGTGACGGCCGAGGCGAGCATGACGGCCGCGCACCCCAGCTCCATCGCCAGCGCCACGTCGGAGGCGGTGCCCGCGCCGGCGTCCAGGATCACCGGCACCTTGGCGCTCTCCACGATCAGCTGGAAGTTGTGCGGGTTGCGGATGCCGAGGCCCGAGCCGATCGGCGAGCCGAGCGGCATGATCGCCGCGCAGCCGACGTCCTCCAGCTTGCGGGCCAGCACCGGGTCGTCGTTGGTGTACGGGAGCACCGTGAAGCCGTCGTCGACCAGTGTCTCGGCGGCGTCCAGCAGCTCGATCGGGTCGGGCAGCAGGGTCCGCTCGTCCGCGATGACCTCCAGCTTCACCCAGTCGGTGCCGAGCGCCTCGCGGGCCAGGCGGGCCGTCAGCACGGCCTCGCCGGCCGTGAAGCAGCCCGCCGTGTTCGGCAGCACCCGGATGCCGCTCCGCTTCAGCACGTCCAGGACCGAGCCCTGGGTGGCGGTGTCGACCCGGCGCATCGCGACCGTGGTCAGTTCGGTGCCGGAGACCCGCAGCGCCTGCTCCAGGATCTCCAGGCTCGGCGCCCCGCCGGTGCCCATGATCAGGCGGGAGGCGAAGGCGGTGCCCGCGATCGTCAGAGTGTCGTCGGCCACCGCGCTCAGCCTCCCTGGACGGCGGTGAGGATCTCGACCCGGTCGCCCGTCGCGAGGAGCGTCCGGGGCCAGGCGCCGCGCGGCACCACGGCCTCGTTGACGGCGGCGGCGACGCCGGAGGGCGCGCCGCTCACGGTGGCGACCACCTCGGCGAGGGTGCTGGTGGCGGGGACCTGCCGGTCCTCGCCGTTGACGGACAGGGAGATGACGCTCATGCGAGGGCCTTTGCGGAGAAGCGGGAGAAACGGGTGGGGGAGAACGGGGCCGCGAGCGCGGGGGTGACCCCGGTGGCCAGCTCCTGCGCGGCCAGGTCCGCGGTCACCGGCGTCAGCAGGACGCCGTTGCGGTAGTGGCCGGTGGCCGCGTACAGGCCGGGCAGGCTGGTCCAGCCGATCAGCGGCGCGTTGTCCGGCGAGCCGGGGCGCAGACCGGCGGAGGTCTCCACCAGCGGCAGCTCGGTGATGCCGGGGACGAGGTCGTGGGCGTCGCGCAGCAGCTCGTACACCCCGCCGGCGGTGACGGTGGTGTCGTACCCCTGCTCCTCGCTGGTCGCGCCGATCACCAGCTCGCCGTCCTCGCGCGGCACCAGGTACAGGTGCTGTCCGCGCACCACGGCACGCACGTTGCGGGACAGGAACGGGCGGTACGGCGCGGGCACGCGCAGCCGCAGGATCTGCCCCTTGACCGGGCGGATCGCGGGCAGCACGCCCTCCGGCAGGCCCGGCAGCAGGTGGCTGCGCGGCCCCGCCGCCAGCACCACGGTGTCGCCGGCCAGGGTCGTCCCGTCGTCCAGCCGGACACCGGTCACCCGGTCGGCGCCGGCCCCGGTCAGCAGCTCGGCGGCCCCTGCCCGCAGCAGCGTCACCCCGGCCCGGCCGCAGGCCTCGACCAGCGCGGCCGCCAGCCGCCGGCCGTCCACCTGGTGGTCGTCCGTCACGTGCAGCCCGCCGCGCACGCCGGGTGCCAGCATCGGTTCGAGCCGGCGGCACTCGCGGCCGGTCAGCCAGTGCGAGGCCAGCCCGAGGCGCTGGTGGAAGGCGTGCAGCTCGCGCAGCTCCTCGCGGTCGTCGGAGTCCAGCGCGACGGCGAGGGTGCCGCAGGCGCGGTAGCCGGTCGACAACCCGGAGGCCTCCTCCAGCTCGGCCGCGAACTGCGCGTACCGGGCGTTGGACGCCAGGCCCAGCTCCAGCAGGGCCTCCTCGCCGTACTGCAGCTCGGTGACCGGGGCCAGCATCCCCGCCGCGACCTGCGCCGCGCCGCCGCCCGGCGCCGGATCGACCACCGTGACGCCGAGGCCGCGCTGCGCCGAGCGCCAGGCGACCGCCAGGCCGATGATGCCGCCGCCGACGACCAGCAGGTCGGGACGGGTTCGTGCCGAAGTCATTGCTCTCCCTTCGCCGGTATGACCCGGATCAGGTTCGGACGGTCGCAGGCCGTGTCAGCCCGCCTCTCAGCCCGGTCCGCCGGGCTCCCGTGATGAAGGTGCACCCCACCTTAACGCCGGGTGTCAGCGCTGCCGAAGGCGCGTACGAAGGGTGGCCGGCCCGGCCGATAGGCTGGCGCCGTGGGAGAGCAGCGGAGCACGGACCAGGTGGTCGTTGTCGGGGCGGGGCTGGCGGGTGCCCAGTGCGTGGGCGCGCTGCGCAGAGGGGGCCTGCAGGGGCCGATCACGCTGCTGGGCGACGAACCGCACGCACCCTACGACCGCCCGCCGCTCTCCAAGGACGTCCTGCTCGGCAAGGCCGACTCCACCACCCTGGACGTCGACTACCGCCGGCTCGGCGTCGAACTGCTCACCGGCCGCCGCGCCACCGGCCTGGAGCCCGGCGTCCTGCACACCGACGCCGGCCCGCTGCCGTACGGGAGCCTGGTGATCGCCACCGGCGCCGCCCCCACCGCCCTGCCCGGAGCGGACGGCGCGCACCTGCTGCGCACCCTCGACGACGCGCTCGCGCTGCGCGCCCGGCTGCGGCCCGGCAGCCGGATCGTGCTGGTCGGGGCCGGCTGGATCGGCGCCGAGACGGCCACCGCCGCCCGGGAGCTGGGCTGCGAGGTCACCGTGGTCGAGGCAGGGCCGGCTCCGCTGCCCGGCGCGCTGCCCCGGGCAGTCGGCGGGGCGATGACCGCCTGGTACGAGGAGGCCGGCGTCGTGCTGCACTGCGGTGCCCGGGTGGCGGCGGTCGGCCCCGGCGAGGTGCTGCTCGGCGACGGCACCCGGCTGGCCGCCGACGAGGTGGTCGTCGGCATCGGCGCCCGGCCCGCCACCGGCTGGCTGGCCGGCTCGGCGGTGGCCCTGGACGCGGGCGGCGCGATCCTCGTCGACGAGCGGCTGCGGACTTCGCTGCCGGGCGTCTGGGCGGCCGGCGACTGCGTCTCCTACCCCTCGGCCCGCGCGGGCACCCGGCTGGCCGTCCAGCACTGGGACCACGCGCTGCAGTCCGGCGACGCGGTGGCCGCCGCACTGCTCGGGGCGGACACCCCGTACGACCCGGTGCCGTACTTCTGGTCGGAGCAGTTCGGGCGGATGGTGCAGTACGCCGGGCGGCACACCGAGGGCGACGAGCTGCTCTGGCGCGGGGCGCCCGGCGACCCGGCCTGGTCGGTGCTCTGGCTGCGCGGCGGCGAACTGCGCGCCCTGCTGACCGTCGACCGCCCGCGCGACCTCGTCCAGGGCCGCAAGCTGCTGGAGCGCTCCGCCGTGCTCGACCCGGCCCGCGCGGCCGACCCGGCCGTGCCGCTGAAGTCCGCCCTCGCGGGGTAGCACCGGGCGGTCACACCGGGTCACCGGGGGCCTCGCGGGAGTGGGTTTGGTGCGCGGCGGCCCGGCGAGGTGGCAGTCTGGTGACGTGAGCGAGATCGAAGCGAAGATTCAAGACCTTGTCCCCGGGTGGATGTACCTGCCCGACATCTCGGAGCAGTGGGGTGTCCGGGTCACCGAAGTACGGGACCTCGTCAAGAGCGGCGGCCTGATCGCCGTCCGGCGTGGCCCCAACAAGTCCCTCCAGGTGCCGGCCGCCTTCATCGACGGCCCCGGGCTGGTCAAGCACCTGTCCGGCACGCTGACGGTGCTCCGCGACTGCGGGTACAACGACGCGGAGATCCTGGAGTGGCTGTTCACCGAGGACCCGTCGCTGCCCGGCAGCCCGATCCAGGCCCTGCAGGAGAACCGCGGCACCGAGGTGAAGCGCCGGGCCCAGGCGATGCTGATCTGATGGCGGCGGACACCCCCCGGGAGCAGCTGGCCGACGCCCGGCTCTACCTGTGCACCGACGCCCGCCGCGAGCAGGGCGACCTGGCGCAGTTCCTGGACGCCGCACTGGCCGGCGGCGTCGACATCGTCCAGCTCCGCGACAAGGGCCTGGAGGCCAGGCAGGAGCTGGAGTACCTGGAGGTCTTCGCCGACGCCTGCCGCCGCCACGGCCGGCTGCTCTCGGTGAACGACCGCGCCGACGTCGCCCACGCGGCCCGCCCGCAGGTGCTGCACCTCGGGCAGGACGACCTGCCGGTGCCGGCCGCCCGCGCGATCCTCGGCGACGACGTGATCATCGGCCGGTCCTGCCACGCCGAGTCCGAGGTGGACGCGGCCGTCGCCGAACCGGGTGTCGACTACTTCTGCACCGGGCCCGTCTGGCCGACCCCGACCAAGCCGGGCCGCCACGCCCCGGGCCTCGGCCTGGTCTCCTACGCCGCGAAGCAGCCGACGGACCGCCCGTGGTTCGCCATCGGCGGCATCGACCTGGGCAACCTCGACGAGGTGCTGGCCGCCGGCGCCCGCCGGGTGGTCGTGGTCCGGGCCATCACGGCCGCCGACGACCCCGGGGCCGCGGCCGCCGAACTGGCCCGGCGCGTCCGGGCCGTCTGACCTCTGGCCTCGGCCTCCGATCTCTGACCGCGGGCCGTCCGGCGCTACTGCTCAGTACCGCCGGACGGTCGCCGCCTCGGCCAGCGCCAGCAGTACCGCCCGGGCCTCGCCGTCCGCCAGCGGCGCGGCCTCCAGCGCCGCCAGCGACTCCCGCATCAGCTCCTCGATCCGCCGCTCGACCAGCTCCGGCGCACCGGAGCGCTCGACCAGCGTGCGCAGCACGGCGACCTCCTCGGGCGCCAGGCCGGGGGCGCCGAGGCGCTCGTCCAGGTGGCGGGCGTCGGCGGCGGACAGCCCCCGCATCGCGTGGGCGACCAGCAGCGTCCGCTTTCCCTCCCGCAGGTCGTCCCCGGCGGGCTTGCCGGTGACGGCCGGGTCGCCGAAGACGCCCAGCAGGTCGTCCCGCAGCTGGAAGGCCTCGCCGAGCGGCAGGCCGAACGCCGAGTACGCCGCGACCAGCTCGGGCGACGCCCCGGCCAGCAGCGCCCCGACCTGGAGCGGCCGCTCGATGGTGTACTTCGCCGACTTGTAGTGCAGGACGGTCTGCGCCCGCTCCAGCGCGCCCTCGTCGGTGGAGTCGCCCGCGACCGGCTCCAGCACGTCGAGGTACTGGCCGACCATCACCTCGGTGCGCATCAGGTCGAACGCCGGCTTGGCCCGCAGCACGGCCTCGGCCGGCAGGCCCGAGCGCAGGAACAGCTCGTCGCACCAGATCAGCAGCAGGTCGCCGAGCAGCACGGCGGCCGAGGCCCCGTACTGCTCGCGGTCCCCGCGCCAGCCGCTGTCGCGGTGCAGCGCCTCGAACCGGCGGTGGACGGACGGCACGCCCCGGCGGGTGTCGCTGCGGTCCATCAGGTCGTCGTGCACCAGGGCGCTCGCCTGGAGCAGCTCCAGGGCCGCCGCCGCGTGCGTGATGCCCGCACTGCCGGCCGGGCCGCCGGCGCCGCGCCAGCCCCAGTAGCAGAACGCCGGGCGCAGCCGCTTGCCGCCGTCGAGCAGGAAGTCCCGCAGGGCGTCCGCGGCGGGCACCAGTTGCGGCGATATCTTGCCGAGCAGGACGGCCTGCCCCTCCATGAACTCCGCGAGCGCGTCGTTCACGCGCTCGCGCACGGCCTCCACATCGATCGGGTTGGCCGGCCGGGTGCTGGACGAGGTCACGATGAGGCTCCGGAAGAGTCGCGGTGGATACCGGCCAGCCTAGCCGGGCCGCCGCGGACACACCTACGGGCGCCTCGCCCCGGCGTCCACCCGTCGTCTCAGTCGGTGGACGCCGATTGTCGGGGGTCCGAGAACGGCGGATAACCTGCCAGCATGGCACTCGGCATCGCTTCCACCAGAACCGACCGCGCACTGACCGTTCGCGAACTGATGGCGGCGGGCAAGCGGTCGTTCTCCTTCGAGTTCATGCCCCCCCGCACCGAGGCCGCCGAGAAGCGGCTCTGGGACGCGATCCGCCGGGTCGAGTCGCTGGACCCCAACTTCGTCTGCATGACGTACGGCGCCGGCGGCTCCTCGCGCGGGCGCACCGTGGACCTGGTCGGCCGGATCGCCACCGAGACCACGCTCACCCCGGTCGCCCACCTGACCGCCGTCGACCACTCGATCGCCGAGCTGCGCAACATCATCGGCCAGTACGCCGACCAGGGCGTGCGCAACGTCCTCGCGGTGCGCGGCGACCCGCCCGGCGACCCGCTGGGCGAGTGGGTCCGCCACCCGGACGGCGTCAGCTACGCGGCCGAGCTGGTCGAGCTGATCAAGGGCATCGGGGACTTCTGCGTCGGCGTCGCCGCCTTCCCGCAGATGCACCCGCGCTCGGACAACTGGGACGACGACATCCGCCACTTCGTCGCCAAGTGCCGGGCCGGCGCGGACTACGCGATCACCCAGATGTTCTTCGAGGTCGACGACTACCTGCGGCTGCGCGACCGGGTCGCGGCGGCCGGCTGCGAGGTGCCGATCATCCCGGAGATCATGCCGGTCACCAACATCAAGCAGCTGGAGCGGTTCCCGCAGCTCAGTGGCTCGGCGTTCCCGGAGGACCTGGTGCGGCGCTTCCGCGCGGTCGAGGACGACCCGGCGGCGGTCCGGGCGGTCGGCATCGACCACGCCACCGCGATGTCCGAGCGGCTGCTCGCCGAGGGCGCCCCCGGGCTGCACTTCATCACGCTCAACCACTCCACCTCCACGCTGGAGATCTACCAGAACCTCGGCCTGCACCGGCGCTGACCTCCGCCGCCCGCGGGCGGCCCGGCCGCTGCCGGGAATGTGGGTCAGGACGCGATGAACCGGTACAGTCGCCGGACACGCGCGGCGCGCGCGTCACCCGACTGGAGGTAGCGGGCGGATGGGCATCGGATACCTGCTGCTGTACGTCGCGTTGGCGGTGGTGGCACTCTGGCTCGTCGCCGAGCTGCTGCTGCAGAACCGTGCCCCGCTGCACTGGCGGGTGGTCGCCCTGGGCGGCTTCCTGGGTGTGGTCGCGGGCATGGCGGCCGGCTCGGTCGTGGTGATCGGCGCCGGGGCGGTGCTCTTCGCCCTGGGCCAGGTCTTCGTGACCCTCTCGGTGAAGCGCGGCCACCGTGACGGCTGGTCCCTGCGGAAGTCCGACGGCGCGCTGCCCGGGCCGCTGGCCAAGGTGCCGCTGCTCAGCGCGGCCACCGGCGGCGAGGACGTGGCGGAGCCGGTCGTCGTCCAGCACGTCGGCGAGGTGGGCGAGATCGAGGCCGAGGAGGTGGCCGTCGCGGCCTTCGAGAGCCCGGCCTTCGAGACCCAGGCCTTCGAGACCCCCGGCTACGGCAGCACCCCGGTGGTGGAGCAGACCGCCGCCTTCGAGATGCAGGAGATCGCCGCCGACGGCGTCTACGCCGACGCCCCGGTCTACTACGAGCAGCAACAGCAGCCCGCCTGGGACGGCGGCCAGCAGCAGTGGCAGCCCCAGCAGCCCGGTTACGGCGACCAGCAGCAGTGGCAGCAGCCCCAGCACCAGCAGCAGCCCGCCTACGGGTACGACCAGGGCTACGGCGGCTACCAGCAGCAGCCCGGTTACGGCGACCAGCAGCAGTGGCAGCAGCAGCCCCAGCACCAGCCCACCTACGAGGGCTACGAGCAGCAGCAGCCCGCCTGGGACGGCGGCCAGCAGCAGTGGCAGCAGCCCCAGCAGCCCGGCCAGCAGCAGCCCGTCGTCCCGCAGCAGCCGGTGTACGACTACCAGCAGGGTGCCTGGCAGCAGCAACAGCAGTAGCGGGGCCGGCCCCGCGGGTCAGGGCCCTTCGCGGACGAGCTGCGCCGAACCGCCGGCCGGCGCCGGGACGGCGGCCGGTACCGGCGGGCCGTCCTGGAACTCCAGCGCGGTGGCCCGCAGGACGCACCCCAGGGCGAGCGCCATCAGCGCGGCGAGGAATCCCATCGTCAGGTAGTTGCCCACCTCGGGCGCCAGGTAGTGCAGGTACGAGCCGAACGAGGAGACCTGCACCAGCACGGGCAGGTACCAGAGCCGCGCGGGGACGTGGAACGCGGCGATCACGCTGAGTACGTCCGCGAGGTAGAAGTACCGGTCGTGCATCGACGGCAGCAGGAACGGCACCAGGACGACCGAGCAGGTCGCCAGCAGCACGATCTGCGTGTCCGTCAGCTCCCGCCCCCGGCCGCCCGGTCCCGGCAGCGGGCCCCGGCCGGGGCGTCGCACAACGACCAGCGTGACCAGCGCGAGCACCACCAGGCCCGTGACCAGCACACCCGCCGTGCGGACGGCGTCGGTGTAGTCGCCCACCTGGAAGAACTCGTAGACCGACGGCGCGTTCATGCTGAGCGCCGGGTAGGTGCCCGTCTGCCGGGCGTACACCGTCAGCAGCCGGCCGGGGTCGGCGCCGACCAGCAGGGCCGGCACGTCGAGCAGCAGGTACACCGCCGGGACGGCCAGCAGCGCCCGCCAGGGCACCCGCCGGGTCAGCAGCATGACCAGCAGGAACGGGAACACGAACACGGCCTGCAGCTTGAACGCGAGGGCGATCCCGAGCAGCGTGCAGGCCCACCAGGGGCGGCGGCGCAGCACGGCGTGCACGCCGGCCAGCGCGAACGTCGCGTACACCGAGTCGGCCTGCCCCCACCAGCCGCTGTTGGCCGTCACCGTCGGCAGGAACAGCACCACGGCCCCCGCCGCGTACGGCCGCCAGGAGTGCCCCGGCCGGCGCAGGTCCACGATCAGGAAGGTGAGGTACGCCGCCAGCAGGTCGAACATCGTGGACACGGTCTTGATGCCGGCCAGGTCCTGCACCGGCAGGTGGCTCAGCGCGGCCAGCACGTACAGGTACGGGACGTTGTAGTCCGCGAAGCCGGTGTCCTTCAGTGCCTGGAACCCGCCGTGCCCGGCGATGAACTCGTACCAGGGGTGCAGGAAGTAGCGGTAGTCGTCCGACTCGGCCGGGAACATCAGCCACCGCAGGCCGATCGCCGCCGCCACCACCCCGATCGCCAGGACGCCCGCTCCCGACGGCCGCCACCGGAGGACCGGCCGCTGCTCGGCGGCGGTGACTCGGGACATTGCGGACCTCCGGTGAAGGGGGTGGGGATGCTGGGATGCTAGCGGCCGGGCCGTCGGACTGTCATTCACCCCGGCGGCCCGTCGTCAGGCCGGCCCGATCAGCCCCGCCGTGACCGAGGCGGACATCCCCACCCGGGCCAGCCCGCCACCGGGGTGGGCCGCACCGCCGATCAGGTAGAGGCCGGGCGTGGAGCCGTGGTTCGGAGCCTGGAGCAGGGCGCCGCCGAGGCCGGCGAGGGCGGGCCTCGGGACGGAGCCGAGGAAGGAACCGGTCTCGTGCTCCGTGTCCTGCGGTGTCCGCACCACGCGCCAGAGGACGCGCTCGCGCAGGCCGAGACCGGCGGCGTCGACGTGGGCGAGCATGCCGTCCGCGAACCGGTCGGCGACGCCGGGCGCGGACCAGTCCAGCCCGAGATTGCGGGCGGTCGCGGTGAGGACGACGGTTTCGTGTCCTGCCGGGTGGAGTGACGGGTCGTCGGGGCGCAGCACCTGGACGGTCGGCCGGTCCGCGGGCGGAGTGCCGGGCCCGAACAGCGAGGCCGCTTCAGCGGCCGGGTCGGCGGCGTGCACCACGGTACGGTGCGCCGTCCCGGCCGGGCGGGCGCCGCGCAGGGCGAGCAGGACGCTGACCCGGCCGGGAACGTCGCGGGGAGTACCCGCCTCCGGGGCGGCGTCGGGCCCGATCCGTCCACTGCGGAGCACCCGGGCGTCCATCGAGGAGAGCACCGTCCCGCACTCCAGCCGGCTGCCGTCCGCCAGTTCGACGCCGCTCGCCCGGCCGTCCTCGGTCAGGACCCGGGTCACCCGGGCGTCGAACCGGAACTCCACCTTCCGCTTCAGGCAGCGCTCGTACACGGCCTCGGCCAGTGCCCGGATACCGCCCCGGACGTACCAGACGCCGAAGGACTGCTCCATGTACGGCAGCACGGCGCCCCCGGCGGGGGTCTCGGCGGGGTCGAAGCCGAACCGCAGGGCGTACTCGCCGAGCAGGGCGGTCAGGCCCGGGTGGCCGCCGAGTTCGTGCTTCGCGACGTCGGCGAGCGTCCACGGCGCGCGCCGCAGGCGGGCCAGGCCGCGGCGCGGGGGAGCCGGGTAGGGGTCGGTGTGCAGCGACTCGGGGGAGGCGGGGAGGGGCTCCTCCAGCAGCGGTCGGCGGGTGGCCTCCCAGACGGTGCGGCCGCGGTTCATCACGGCGCTCCAGCGCTCGCCCGAGCCCGCGCCGAAGGCGGCGTCCAGGGCCTGGGCGACCCCGCCCCGGGAGGCGTTGGGCAGCAGCAGGTCGGTGCCGTCCGGGAACAGGTGCCGGCTCTCCGGGTCCACCGGGGTGAGGCCGACCAGCTCCTCCAGCGGCTCCTTGCCGGTCTTCAGCGCGAGGTCGCGGTAGACGGCGGGCAGCGTGAGCAGGCCCGGCCCGGTGTCGAAGGCGAAGCCGTCCCGCTCGAAGCGGCCAACCATGCCGCCGTACGTCGACGCGGCCTCGCAGACCGTCACCCGGTGCCCGACGGTCGCCAGCCTGGCGGCTGCCGCCAGCCCGCTCATTCCTGCCCCGATGATGACGATCCGTGCCATGCGCTGATCCTAGGGTGCGTTCTCGGACTCCCGTCCGCCGGGCGCCGCGGGGCGTTCGGCGGCGCGCGCTAGTAGCGGGCCGCGAGCCGTTCGGGCCCGGCCGCGCGGGCGGCCCGGCGGTCGCGGCGCCTGGCCAGGAAACGGCGGATCCGGGTGACGGCGAACCAGACCAGGACGAGGCCGGCCACCAGCAGCACCGAGGCGATCGAGGCGGCGAGCCACGGGTGGAAGATCGCCAGGCTGACCAGGCCCGCCACCGAGAGGTCCTCGCCGAGGCTGATGACGATGTTGCTGGCGGGCTCCGGCGAGGTGTTGACGGCCATCCGCAGGGAGGCCTTGACGCCGTGGCTGAGCAGCGCCGTCGTGCCGCCCATCGCGCCTGCCGCCACCGAACCGAGCGAGCCGGGGTCGTGGCTCGCGAGCAGGGCCGCGACGGTGGCGCCGGCGACCGGGCGGATCACCGTGTGGACGGCGTCCCAGGCGGTGTCCACGTACGGGATCTTGTCGGCGACGGCCTCCAGCAGGAAGAGCACGGTGGCGGCGATCAGCACGTCCGGGCGCTCCAGTACGGGCGGCACCGCGTCGGCGCCGCCGAAGCGTCCGAACAGGCCGAGCAGCAGGACCACCGCGTACGCGTTGATCCCGCTGGCCCAGCCGCTGGTGAAGATCAGCGGAATGACCGACATGGTGTTCCTTCCCCGGCCGGAGCGCCCGCCCGCAGGGCTGCGGACGTGCCCGGCACACTCCCGGCGCTCTCATGACGCCCGCCGCGGCTCCGTGGTTCCACCCGGCGCCCGGACCGGGCGGATCTGAGTACGGGTACTCAGATCAGGGGTTGAGTATGCCAACGGATAGCCCGCCGACCTGCGAGGACGGCAGAATCGTGGCACCGGGACGACGGGCCGCGAGGCACGGGGGACACCCGGTCGCGGCCGGGGTTCGGTCCGCCGGGCACGGGGGTGTCGGCGGAGGGGCCACGCCGCGCACACGGGCCGGCCCGGGGGCCGCACACCGCCGCCGAGTGCGGCGGCGGAGCGGAGCGGGGCCGGCGGTGGGGGATCCGGAGCGCCCGGCGCGCACCGGAGGACGTACGGGGTGACACCGTGCGGTCGGCCCGGACGGGGGAGACGTCCGGCCGGCCGCCGGGTGTCACCCTTCCGTGCGTCCGGGCGGAAGGGTGACACGTCCGGGCGGTCCGCGCACGGCCGATTGTCAGTGCGGCCCGTCACGATGGAGTCGCACGGGCCGCCCGGCCCGCGCGACTCGCCTCGGACCGGGGGAGACCATGACCATCAGCCACCCTGAGCCCGTCACCGCAAGCCGCCGCCATCCTGCCGACGACCAACCGCGAACGGGCCCGTCGGGCCCCGCGGTGCCCGCGCCGCCCGTGCCACTTCCGCTGCCCCAGTCCTCGCTGCCCCAGCCCGCCCTGCCGCTCCCACCCCTGCCCTCGACGCCGCCGCCCCGCACCGCCGACGTGCACCCGGTGCTGCGCCGGGTCGGCGCGCCGCCCGCCGCGCTGGACCTGCTGCTGCAGGCCCAGCGCACGCTGCTCCAGGCCGACCGCGCGGAGGATCCGCTGGAGCGGTACGCCACCGCCCACCTGGCCGCGCTGCGGACGGTCGCGGCGGTGCTCGCCGTCCGTGGCCGGCCGGAGAAGAACCCGAGGCGCCGCAAGGCGATCCGCAGCGCCTGGGAGGTGCTGCCCGAGGTCGCCCCGGAGCTGGCCGAGTGGGCCGGGTACTTCGCGGCCGGCGCCCGCCGCCGGGCGGCCGCCGAGGCGGGGATCACCGGCGCGGCCACGGCCCGGGACGCGGACGACCTGATCCGCAACACCGCGCTGTTCCTGCGGATCGTCCAGCGGCTGCTGGGGCTGCACCCGGTGCCCCCGGCGCCGCGGCTGCCGCTCGACGGGGCGGAGGGCCGCTGACGACGGCGAGCCGGGCGCGGCCGGCGGGAGTCCTGGCGGTCTAAGGTGGAGCCGTTCCGGCCCACCTTCACCGCGCCAAGGAGTCCTCACCTTGTACCCGACGCGTCCCCGCAGTGCCCTGCGTACCGCCGTGGTGTGGGAGGTGGTGCGGGCGGCCCTGGAGAAGCGGGCGGGCGAACTCGGCCGGCCGGTCCTCGACGTCGTCGACACCGGTGGCGGCACGGGTAACTTCGCCGTGCCCGTGGCCCGGCTCGGCCACCGCGTGACGGTGGTCGACCCGAGCCCGGACGCGCTGTTCGCGCTGGAGCGGCGGGCCGCCGAGGCCGGTGTCACCGGGCTGGTGAGCGCCGTCCAGGGCGACACCCAGACGCTGCCGGACCTGGTCGCCGCGAAGAGCGCGGACGCGGTGCTCTGCCACGGCGTGCTGGAGGTCGTGGACGACCCGGCCGAGGCGCTCGGCAGCCTGGTGGGCACCCTGCGCAAGGGCGGGCTGGTCAGCCTGCTCGCCGCCAACCGCAACGGCGCCGTGCTCGCCCGCGCCCTGGCGGGCCACTTCAACGAGGCCCGCACGGTGCTGGAGGCGGCCGAGGGCCGCTGGGGTGCGGGCGATCCGGTGCCCCGCCGGTTCACCGGCGAGGAGCTGGGCCGGCTCGCGGTCGGCGCGGGCCTGCGGGTGGAGTCGGTGCACGGGGTGCGGGTCTTCGCGGACCTGGTGCCCGGGGTGCTCGTCGACACCGAGCCGGGGGCGATGGAGGCACTGCTGAAGCTGGAGACGGCGGCGGCCGGGCAGCCGGCCTTCCACGCCGTCGCCACGCAGCTCCACCTGTTGGCCACACTCGCCTGACCCGCGCTTCGTGTGCGGTACACCCACTGTTCCCGGGGGCGCCCCGGGGGTATCCGCCCACGTCCGGGCTGATTCCAGCGACTCGGGCACTTGTTCCCGGCCTCCCGCGTTGGGACCGGTGCGGCTACAGCGTGCCGACGTGGCCCGAACCACGCGTGGCCGACCACGCCGGATTACGCCGGTGGACCGTATGATCTGGGTAAAGCCGGAAAGCATGACAGCCGGACGCATGGGGCATATGGACGACACAGGGCCAGGACGGTGGAGCTCCTCGGGGCAGGCACCACGACCGTCCGGGTCGCACGGTGGCGGGTATCCGCCGGGGTGGAACGAGCACCCCGGTACTCGGCCAGCACACAAGCGTCTGACTGCGTGTCTTGAAGGCTGAATGGACTGGCCACCCCGCAGGGGGTGGCGGACCGGTCGCCCCGCGACCGACGAGTAGGAGGACTCCGTGCCGCTCTCGGAGCACGAGCAGCGTCTGCTCGAGCAGATGGAGCGAGCGCTGTACGCCGAAGATCCCAAATTCGCGTCAGCGCTTGAGGGAACCGGGCTGCGCGCCTACACCCGTCGGCGGGTCTACCAGGCCGCTGCGGGGTTCGTGGTGGGCATCGGCCTGCTGATGGGCGGCATGGTCGCCCAGCAGATCTGGGTGAGCGTCGTCGGGTTCCTGGTGATGCTGGGCTGCGCCGTCCTCGCCGTCACCGGCTGGAAGCGTGCTCCGGCCGGTCACCACGGGTCCGGCGCCGGCCCGGCTCCCTCCCCGCGCCGCAAGGCCGGGGTGATGGATCGGATGGAGCAGCGCTGGCAGCGCCGCAGGGACGAGCAGAGCGGCCTCTGACCCCGCCGCCGGGTACGGCGGACGACGAGGATCCCGACCGGACACACCTACGCCGAGGGCGGGCAGTCGATCCGACTGCCCGCCCTCGGCGTGTGCGGCCCCGCGCCGCCGTTACCCGCGCGGGCCCGGCCGCAGCCGGTCCCAGGCGCGCCGTACCGGGGCGGTCGCCGCCCTGACGGCCCGCGAGACCCGCCCGCCGACGGCGGTGCGGGTGTCCTGGACGCGGTCGGAGGCCTGCCACCACAGCTTCGCGGAGGAGGGCGGCAGCAGCACCGCTCGGGCCCGGCCGGTGCGCCGGGCGGAGGCCCGCAGGCCCTCCCGGGCCCGCCGGACGTCCGGGGCCAGCGGGGCCGCCGGGCCGCCGCCGCGGGCGTACAGCACCCGCTCGGTGGCCAGTGCCACCCGCCCGGCGGCGGCCGTGGCGTCCTCGTCCAGTTCGCCGGCCTCGGCGATCCGCCGCACGGCGGACCTCGGGGTGCGCGAGTCGTCCGGCGGGATGCCGAGGTCCCAGGCGGAGTCGACCAGTTCGTCCCAGGCGGCCAGCACCTCCTGGTCGGAGAGCCCGCCGGGCCCGTCGCCGCCGGGGCCGCGCCGGCCCCCCGCCCCGAGCCGGCGGCGCCGGGTCAGGGAGCGCCAGAGCATCGGCGTGCTCAGCAGGCCGAGCAGGACGAGCACGCCCGCCGCGGTGCCCAGCACCTGCCAGGACAGCAGCCAGGAGCTCTCCTGCGCGGTCGGTGCGGCGGCCTTCTGCTGGTCGGCGCAGCCGTCCGCGCGCTGCTTGGTGCTGCAGCTGCTGCTGGGCGTCGCGGAGGGCACCGCGCTGGTGCTCGGCGCCGCCGTGGTCGGCTGCTGGGTCGGGGCCTTCGTCGGGGCGGCGACCGGCGCCGAGTACTCGGGGGTGCTGCCCCGGCCGGGGGTGGGCTCGAAGCGCAGCCAGCCGGCGCCCTGGAAGTACAGCTCGGGCCAGGCGTGGTAGTCCCGGTCGGTCACCCGGAAGGTGTTGGCCCCGGCGTTGTCGCCCGGGGTGAAGCCGAGGGCGACCCGGGAGGGGATGCCGAGGGTGCGGGCCATCGCGGCCATGGTGGACGCGTAGTGGACGCAGAAGCCCTTCTTGTTCTGCAGGAACGCGGCGATGGCCTCGCTGCCGGTGCCGCCCGGCACGTCGGTGCTGTACGCGAAGCCGCCGGTGCGGGAGAACCAGGTCTGCAGCGCCACCGCCTTGTCGTACGCGGTGGACTGGCCGCGGGTGACGTTCGCCGCGGTGCTCGCGACGATCTGCGGCAGGCCGCTGGGCAGGGCGAGGTAGCGCTCGTTGACCGACTCGGGGGCGGCCCCGGCCGTGCGCAGCCGGTCCGCGGTGGGCCGGACGTCGAGGCTGGTCACCTCGTACTTCAGGCCCCGGGTGGTCTGCCCGCCGTCGCCGGTGAGCGTCCGGGTGGAGCGTTCGAAGTTCCACCGCCCGGGCGGCTTCGCCTCGGTGGCCGGGTAGGGCATCGGCAGCCAGGCGGACTCCATCCGGTCCGCGATGCTGAAGGCGGTGGTGAACGCGCCGACGCCGGTCTCGGCGGCCAGGCCCTCGGGTGCGGGCAGGCTGCCCGGGTTGGCGGAGACGTCCTTCGGGGAGAGCTTCCACTCGGTGCCGTCGAAGGTGTCGAGCGCGCCGGTCCGCAGGTAGGTGGTGCCCGCCCCGTCGCCCTGCATGGTGTAGGTCATCATCTCGGCGCCGGAGGGCCGGCTCAGCGAGGAGGCCAGGCTCACCAGCGGATCCAGCGTGGTGACCCCGGAGCCGCCGCCCTTGCCGATGCCGTGGCCCGTCCGGTCGCGGAACAGGCCCAGGTCCCACTGTCCCAGGAGCATCGGCAGGACGAGCGCGGCGGCCAGCGCGAGCAGGCCGATCGGCCGGCCCCCGTGCGAGAGGCCGCCCCTGCTGTCGGTGCCGGGCCGGCCGCCGTGGAACACCCGGCCCCAGCGCGACAGCCGGTCCTGGCCCTCCGCGAAGAGCAGCAGCAGGTAGCCGAGGGCCGCGAACAGGAACCAGAGCCAGGCCTTGCCGTCCTCGTCGGCCAGGCCGGTGCCGACGGAGTACAGCGCCAGCAGCGGCAGGCCGGCCAGCGCGGACTGCCGGAAGGTGACCGCGACGGTGTCCACCAGGACGGCGATCAGTGCCACCGAGCCGACCAGGATCAGCCGCAGCCCCGGGGAGGCCGGCGCCGGGATGGCGTACTGCTGGATGTCCTCGATGCCCTGGCGCAGCACGGCCGAGAGGGCGTCCAGCGCGGCCGGCCCGGGCAGCAGACCGCCGGCCAGCGCGGGGCGCACGAAGCCGAGCGCCAGCGCGTACAGCAGCACCAGGAGCTGTCCGGCGGGCACCAGCGGGCGCGGCACGGACAGCCGGCGCAGCCCGGCGCCGGTGGCGGCGGTCAGCGCGATCAGCAGGAACGCGTGGGCGAGCCACCCGTTGGAGCCGAGCAGCGGGGTCAGGCACAGCGTCGCCAGCGCGCAGGCCAGCGCCGAGTACAGCGTCAGTTTGGCCCGGGTGGTCACGCGTCGGCCTCTTCTCGGTAGGCGGAGGACGAGTCGGCGCGGTCGGCGGCCCGCCACAGGTCGGGCACGGAGTCGCCGGCCCGTACGGGCAGCACCGTCCAGCCGGCCTCGCGCAGCTGCCGGATCCGGGCGCGGATCTCGGCGCCGCCGGTGTCGGGGGCGAGCAGCCGCAGGCCGGCCCAGGTCTCGGTGTCGATCAGGAAGAGCACGGCGGTGCCGGTGCGCCGGCGCAGCCGCGCGAGGCGGGCGGTCTGCTCCTCGTCGAGGGCGCCGAGGACGGCGACCAGCAGGCCCTCGCCGCCGAGCCGCAGCGCCTCCTCGGCGCGGGACAGCGAGGGGCCCTCGGACAGGTCGACGAGGGCGAGGGCGTCCAGCAGCATCCCGGAGGCCTCGGAGACGGTGTTGACGCCGCCGTTCGGGCCGGGGACGGCCTGCCCGGTGTCGGTGAGCAGCCGGACCTGGTAGCCGCGCTCCATCAGGTGCACGCCCACCGAGGCCGCGCAGCTCACCGCCCACTCGAAGGAGGAGGCCGGACCGGTGCCCCGGTGGGCGCTCTCACGGGTGTCCAGCAGGACGGTCGCGCGGGCCTTCTGCGGCTGCTCCTCGCGGCGGACCATCAGCTCGCCGTAGCGGGCGGTGGACCTCCAGTGCACCCGGCGCAGGTCGTCGCCGTGCCGGTACTCGCGCAGGATGACGTCGTCGTCCCCGGCCAGCGCCAGGCTCCGGCTGTGGCTCTCGCCCTGCCCGGACCACTCGCCGCGCAGCCGCACCTCGGGCAGCACCTGGACCCGGGGGACGACGGTCAGGGTGTCCCAGGCCGCGAAGGACCGGGACAGCTCGCACATCCCGAACGGGTCGGAGAGCCGCAGCTGGAGCGGGCCGAGCGGGTACTGCCCGCGCAGGTCGGAGCGGACCCGGTAGGAGACCTCGCGGTGGCCGCGCGGCTCGATCCGGTCCAGCACGAAGCGCGGGCGCGGCCCGAGCACGTACGGGACCTTGTCCTCCAGCTGGAGCAGGCCGGTGGGCACCCGGGAGACGTTGTCGACCCGCAGGTGCACCCGGGCCTCCTGGCCGGCCGTCGCCCGGTGCGGGCTGAGCCGGCGGCCGCTGGCCACCCGGTAGCGGGTGCGCAGCAGGAGCAGGGCGGCCGACAGCGGCAGGGCCATCAGCAGGACCCCGACCCGGAGCAGCGCGTCCTGGCCGAGCACGAAGGCGCAGAGCACCGAGGTGACGCCGGCCGCGAGGAAGGAGCGGCCCCGGGTGGTGAGCCCGGCCAGGCCGGCCCGCAGGCCGCGGGGGCCGGCCCCGCCCTGCCCGGCCGCTTCGGACGGTGCCACCTCAGCCCCTCCGCGTGGCCGGGCCCTGCGGGCGCGGCAGCGGGAGGCGGGCGACCAGGTCGCGGACGATCTCCTCGGAGGTGCGCCGGCTGAGCTGGGTCTCGGCGGTCGGCATCAGGCGGTGCGCCAGCACCGGGACGGCCAGCGACTGGATGTCGTCGGGGGTGACGTAGTCGCGTCCGTCCAGGGCGGCGGCGGCGCGGGCGGCCCGGACGAGGTGCAGGGTGGCCCGGGGCGAGGCGCCGAGGCGCAGCTCGTGGCTGGTGCGGGTGGCGCCGACCAGCTCCACGGCGTACCGGCGGACCGGCTCGGCGATGTGGACGGTGCGGACCAGCTCGATCAGCTTGAGGATGTCGGCGGCGTGCGCGACCGGCGTCAGGTCGTCCAGCGGGTTGGCGCCGCCGTGCACGTCCAGCATGGCCAGCTCGGCCTCGGGGCTCGGGTAGCCGATGGAGATCCGGGCCATGAAGCGGTCGCGCTGGGCCTCGGGGAGCGGGTAGGTGCCCTCCATCTCGACCGGGTTCTGGGTGGCCACCACCATGAAGGGGGACGGCAGCTCGTAGCTGGTGCCGTCGATGGTGACCTGGCGCTCCTCCATCGACTCCAGCAGCGCGGACTGGGTCTTCGGCGAGGCGCGGTTGATCTCGTCGCCGACCACGATCTGCGCGAAGATCGCGCCGGGCCGGAACTCGAAGTCGCGCTGGTGCTGGTCGAAGATGTTGGTGCCGGTGACGTCGGAGGGCAGCAGGTCGGGCGTGAACTGGATCCGCCGCACGGTGCAGTCGACCGACTTGGCGAGCGCCTTGGCCAGCATCGTCTTGCCGACCCCGGGCACGTCCTCCAGCAGCAGGTGGCCCTCGGCCAGCATCACGGTCAGGGCGATCCGGACGGCCTCCGGCTTGCCCTCGATGACGCTCTCGACGGACGCGCGCACCCGCTCCACGACGGCGCCGAGCTCGTGCAGCCCGCCCCGCTGGAAGCTCTCGGCCTGCCGGTCGCTCCCGCGACCGCTCTGACCGGCCTGATCGTATGTGCTCGTCACCCGTACGCTCCCTGGCATTGCGCCGGTCCTCACCCCGAGGACGGCCCCCACCCGACTGACGCGGCGCGTCCGGGGTGCGGTTCCAGTGGCCTGGACCGGCACCCGGCGGCGCCTGCGGCCAGGCCGCCCCAGGTGGTGCGGGGTAAGGCCTGCCGTCGCATTCTTCCCTGTCGGACGGGCAGAAGTCACCCTTCACCCCGGGCAGCGGCCCGGTGCGGGCCGCTCGGCGGGAGTCTGTGCGGGAGTCTGCCGGGCGACAAGGGTGCAGTGTCCCGGTTCGTCCCCGGATTATCTGCCGTCCGGCTCTTCGGGACTGCCCGGAGGGCACCTCGCGGCGTGGTCGGGCGGGCACGGGAAAGGGCCCGGACGACGCTGGCCGGGCCCTGTGCGGACGGTTCGGTACTAGTCGATCTCGCGGAGCAGGCCGGTGTGGACGTCGAAGACGAAGCCGCGGACGTCGTCGGTGTGCGGCAGGAACGGTGAGGTCCGCACCCGCTGCATGGACTGGCGGACGTCGCCGTCCAGGTCGACGAAGGACTCGACGGCCCACTGGGGGCGCTGGCCGACCTCCAGCTCCAGCTCGCGGCGGAAGTCCTCGGTCAGGCCGAGCAGGCCGCAGCCGGTGTGGTGGATCAGGGCGATCGAGCGGGTGCCCAGGGCGCGCTGGCTGATGGTCAGCGAGCGGATGGTGTCGTCGGTGACGACGCCGCCCGCGTTGCGGATCACGTGCGCGTCGCCGAGCTCCAGCCCGAGGGCGGCGAACAGGTCGAGGCGGGCGTCCATGCAGGCCACCACGGCGACCTTCTGGACGGGCCTGGCGTCCATGCCGCCGTCGCGGAAGTCGACGGCGTAGGCGCGGTTGGCGTCGAGGAAGCGGTCGATGATGCCGGGGGCGGACGCGGCGGGGGCGGCAGCGGCGGTCGGCCCGGTCCGGTCGGGGGTCACTGTCATAGCTCCGACGTTAGTGCGATTCGGCCCGCCATGGTGCGGGGACGGCCCTGCCGGCCCGCCGCTGTGATCGAGTGCATACCGCGGCGGCGGGGACTGATGCTCAATCGCTGTGGTCTGTCCTGAATTATCCGGCGCGGAGCGGAGGCCCACGGGCGCGGGAGAAGCGGCCGCGCGCGGTCGCTCCGCAAGCCCGTCCGACGGGCCCGGCGGGGGCGGCGGCCTGCGGAGATCCGTACCGCCGCCCGGGTGGCGCGCCGGTGCGGGCCATTGACGGGAAAGGTGTCCGCGATAGAGTTTGCGGCGCAGTGCAGCACAACCGCCGAGCACCGTCAACCGGGCCTTTCAGGCCGGTCGGGCGGCCTCGGCGCAGGCGTACGCAGCCCGCGGCCTCCTCCCGCTCCGTGCCTCCTGGCGCACCTTCCCCGGTGCCGGGCGGTCACGATCTTCCCCAGTGAGCGGGCGGGGACCACGGGCGGCGTGCGGGCCCCATGCGGTGGGCCGGGCGCGGAGTGGGCCAAAATGGTCGCAGTCCCCCCGTGTCCCGGGCCCCTCGAAGCCCGGCGGACGGCAAGGAGGGGGGCTTCGCACCGAGGAAGGGCGCAACAGCGCACATGAGCACCAACGACCCGGCACCCAAGCACGTCCCGGTAATGCTCCAGCGGTGCATGGACGCGCTGGCCCCGGCGATCTCCGAGCCCGGCGCCGTGGTGGTGGACGCCACCCTCGGCCTGGGCGGGCACAGCGAGGCGCTGCTCACCCAGTTCCCCGGTGTCCGGCTGGTCGCCGTCGACCGCGACCCGGCCGCGCTCAAGCTCTCCGCCGAGCGGCTCGCCCCCTTCGGTGACCGCGCCACCCTCGTGCACGCCGTCTACGACGAGATCCCCGAGGTGCTGGAGCGCCTGGAGATCCCGAAGGTCCAGGGCATCCTGTTCGACCTCGGCGTCTCCTCGATGCAGCTGGACGAGGCCGGACGCGGCTTCGCCTACGCCCAGGACGCCCCGCTCGACATGCGGATGGACCAGACCCGCGGCCTGAGTGCCGCCGAGGTCCTCAACACCTACAGCCACGGCCAGCTCGCCCGGATCCTCAAGCTCTACGGGGAGGAGCGGTTCGCCGGGAAGATCGCCTCGGTGATCCTGCGCGAGCGCGAGAAGGAACCGTTCACCAACAGCGCGCGTCTGGTGGAACTGGTGAGGAACGCCATCCCGGCCGCCACCCGGCGCACCGGCGGCAACCCCGCCAAGCGGACCTTCCAGGCGCTGCGGATCGAGGTCAACGGCGAACTGGAGGTCCTCGACCGGGCCGTACCGGGAGCACTGGACGTGCTCGCGGTGGGCGGCCGGATCGTGGTGATGTCGTACCAGTCGCTGGAGGACCGCCTCGTCAAGCAGTACCTTGCGGCCGGTGCCACCAACACCGCTCCGCCCGGCCTGCCGGTCATCCCCGAGGAGCACCAGCCCTGGCTGAAGCTGATCACCCGTGGCGCCGAGCAGGCCACGGAGCAGGAGATCGAGGAGAACCGGCGTGCCGCGCCCGTCCGGCTGCGGGTGGCGGAGAGGATCAGGGACCGAAGCACCCGGCGCTGACCAGGCCCGGGACGAGCGCGGACGACGTCCGCGGCCCACAGGTCGCGGACGGTGCGCACAGTCGCGACGAGGAGAGTGTGGTGCGGTGGCCGGCGGAGGGGTGATCCGGGAGAGCAGCGGCAGACTGCTCCCGGGGCAGGGCGGCAGGGCGCGGATCACCGTACGGCCCGGCCGGGCCCCGGCCCGGGGCCGTACGCCCTTCGCCGTCCTGGTGGTCGCGCTGCTCGCGGGCGGCCTGCTTGGCCTGCTCGCGCTCAACACCGCGCTCAACGAGGGGTCGTTCGAGCTCTCCCGGCTGCAGAAGCAGACCACCGTGCTGACCGACCAGGAGCAGAGCCTCCAGCGTCAGATCGACCAGGGCTCCGCACCGGACGCGCTGGAGCGGCGGGCCCGCGAGCTCGGCATGGTGCCGGGCGGCGGGATGGCCTTCCTCCAGGAGGACGGGACCGTGCTCGGCAAGCCGGGGCCGGCCCAGGACAGCCCGCCGGTGAAGCGTTCCGGCGCCGAACCCTGGGGCGGCGCCCGCCCCGGGGCCCCCGCCGTCACCCCCGTCCCCTCGCCGGCCCCGCCGGTGGTGGCGCCGGCGGCTCCGGCAGCCGCCCCCACCGCGCCTGCGGCGGCGCCGACCGGTGACACGACCGTCCAGATCAACCCGGCAGGCCCGGCCTCGCCGACCCCGAGCGGAGGCCCGGCCCGATGAGTACGCCCCGCCAGCCGCCCCGTGGATCGGGTGACCGCAAGCCCCCCGCCCGGGGCGGCGGCGAGCGCCCGCGCGCGCAGCAGCCCCGGCCCCCGCAGCCGCGCCGCGCCGCCGGGGAGCCGCCGAAGCCGTCCGCCAAGGGCCAGTCCAAGGGCCAGCCCAAGAGCCAGCCGAGGCCCCGGCCGAAGGCGCCCGCCGGTGCCGGCGGCACGAAACCCAAGCCGCTGTCCAAGTCGCAGATGGGGCTGCGGTCCGGCCCCGCCGGGCCGCCCAGGCCGCGCCCCCGCCCGCCCGTCCGGCCGCAGCCGAAGACCATCACGCTCGCCGACCCGCGCCGCCGGCTGCGCTTCGCCACCATCGCGATGGCCCTGGTGTTCTCCGTCTTCGCGGGCCGGCTCGTCCAGCTCCAGCTGATCGACTCCGACGCGCTGGCCGCCGACGCCAACACCAACCGCTACCAGGACATCGAACTCACCGCCGAGCGCGGCTCGATAACGTCCTCCGACGGCGTGGCCCTGGCCACCACCGTCGACGCGTACGACATCACCGCGGACCCGCAGATGTTCACCCCGGCGGCGACCGGCCTCCCCGACGCGCCCGAACAGGCCGCCGCGCTGCTGGCCCCGATCATCGGTGTGGCCAAGGAGCAGATCGCCACCGACCTGCACACCCCCAAGAGCCGCTACAAGCGCCTCGCCGCCCAGCAGACCCCCGACACCAAGAACCAGATCAGCGACCTCAAGGCGAGCCTGGAGAAGCAGGCCGGCTCCAAGGCCTGCCAGGCCCAGCGCAAGCTCCTCGCCACCCCGGCCGACCAGGGCGGCCGCACCCGGGTGGACAACGAGTGCGCCAACCCGCTGGCCGGCGTGTTCAACCGGGAGACCCAGCGCCGGGTCTACCCGTCCGACGGGCTGGCCTCCAACCTGGTGGGCTTCGTCAACTCCGAGGGCAAGGGCGCGGGCGGGCTGGAGCAGCAGTACCAGGACCAGCTGGCCGGCAAGGACGGCCGCAGCACCTACGCCCAGGCCGGCGGCCGGCTGGTGCCCACCGCCGGCGGCTCGCTGAACGCCGCCGTCCCGGGCACCGACCTGCGCCTCACCATCAACCGCGACATCCAGTGGGCGGCCCAGCGGGCCATCACCGACCAGGTGTCCAACGCCGGGGCGCAGAAGGGCTACGTCATCGTCCAGGACGTCAAGACCGGCCAGGTGCTGGCGATGGCGACCTCACCCGGCTTCAACCCCAACGAGCTGGCGTCGGCCAAGGCCGACCAGCTCGGCAACACCGCGCTCCAGGACGTCTACGAGCCGGGCAGCACCGCCAAGCTGATGACGTTGGCCGCCGTGCTGGACAGCGGCAAGGCGACCTGGGACACCCACGTCACCGTCCCGAACACCCTCCAGCGCGCGGACCGGGTCTTCCACGACGACGTGGACCACGAGACCTGGTACCTGACGCTCGCCGGGGTACTCGCCAAGTCCTCCAACATCGGCACCATCGAGGCCGCCGAGCAGCTCGGCGCGACCCAGCCGGAGGCCAACCAGGTGCTCGGCGGCTACCTGCAGAAGTTCGGCATCGGCCGGCCCAGCGGGCTGGGGTTCCCCGGCGAGACCAAGGGCATCCTGGCGAAGCCGGAGGACTGGAAGGGCTCGCAGCAGTACACCATCCCGTTCGGCCAGGGCCTGTCGGTCAACGCCCTGCAGGCGACCTCGGTCTACTCCACCATCGCCAACGGCGGCGTCCGGGTGACCCCCTCGGTCGTCCAGGGCACCACCTCGCCGGAGGGCAAGTACACCCCGGCCGCGCCCGGCGCCCAGGAGCGGGTGGTCAGCGAGCAGACCGCGAAGACGCTGACCGAGATGCTGGAGTCCGTCGTCACCGACGAGCAGGGCACCGGCGGCCGGGCGGCCATCCCGGGCTACCGGGTCGCGGGCAAGACCGGTACCGCCAACAAGGCGGACGGCAAGGGCGGGTACTCCGGCTACACCGCCTCCTTCATCGGCTTCGCCCCCGCCGACAACCCCCGGGTCACCGTCTCCTGCGTCATCCAGGACCCGGTCAACGGCCACTTCGGCGGCCAGCTCTGCGGGCCGGTGTTCAAGCAGGTGATGGAGTTCTCGCTCAAGACCCTCCAGGTCGCGCCGAGCGGCAGTGAGGCGCCGAACCTGCCCGTCGACTGGAAGCCGTGACCGCCGATGACCACCGAGCCCCGTGATGTGAACCCGGTCACAGCCCCCGCCGCGGCGGGCGGGCGAGCACCCGGCGGCGGGCCGAGCCCGGGCAGTGGCGCCCGGGGTGGCCGGTTTGGCCCTGGACACCCTTCGGCCGATAGCCTGCCCGCCGTGCCGAAACCCGATCAAATCACCGTGAGCCCTCCCCGTCCCGACCGGGTGGCGGCGCTGCCGCTGCCCGAGGTGGCCCGTCTGCTGGGCCTGGAGCCCGTCGACGGGGGCGCGGTCACCGGCATCACCCACGACTCCCGCGCCGTGCGCCCCGGCGACGTGTACGTGGCCTTCCCCGGTGCCAACCACCACGGCGCGGCGTTCGCCGCCCAGGCCGCCCGGGCCGGCGCCGTCGCACTGCTCACCGACCCGGCCGGCGCCGAACTCGCCGCCGGGGCCGGGATCCCGCTCCTGGTGGTGGACCGCCCCCGGGCCCGGATGGGCGAGCTGGCCGCCGCCGTCTACGGCCGTCCGTCCGAGCAGCTGCTGACCATCGGCCTGACCGGCACCAACGGCAAGACCACCACCTCGTACCTGGTCGAGGGCGGCCTGCTCGGCGCCGGCCGGGCGCCCGGCGTGATCGGCACCGTGGAGATGCGGGTCGGCACCGAGCGGATCAAGAGCGAGCGCACCACCCCCGAGGCCACCGACCTGCACGCCGTCCTCGCGGTGATGCGCGAGCGCGGCGCCGACGCGGTGGCGATGGAGGTCTCCAGCCACGCGCTGGTCTTCGGCCGGGTGGACGGCGTGACGTACGACGTCTCGCTGTTCAACAACCTGACGCCGGAGCACCTGGACTTCCACCCGGACATGGAGGACTACTTCCAGGCCAAGGCCCGGCTGTTCGCCCCGGGGAAGTCGCGTCTCGGCGTGGTCAACCTGGACGACGCGTACGGCCGCCGGCTGGCCGCCGAGGCGAGGATCCCGGTGACGTCCTTCTCCGCGAAGGGCGCCCCCGGGGCGGACTGGCGCGCGGTGGACGTCCAGCTCGGGCCGGTGGGCTCGACCTTCCGGGTGCTGGGGCCGGACGGCGCCGCCGCCGACGCCTCGGTGCCGCTGCCGGGGCCGTTCAACGTGGCCAACGCGCTCGCCGCGATCACCGTGCTGGTGACCGCCGGGCTGCCGCTGGACCGGGCCGTCGCGGGCGTCGCCGCCGTCCCCGGCGTGCCGGGCCGCCTGGAACGGGTCGACGCCGGGCAGCCGTTCGTCGCCGTGGTCGACTACGCGCACAAGCCGGACGCCCTGCAGGCCGTCCTGGAGTCGCTGCGCGAGGTCACCAAGGGCCGCCTGCACGTCGTGGTCGGCTGCGGCGGCGACCGCGACCCGCACAAGCGCGCCCCGATGGGCGCGATCGCCGCCCGGCTGGCCGACACCGCGGTGCTGACCAGCGACAACCCCCGCAGCGAGGACGCGTTGGCGATCCTCGCCACCATGCTCACCGGCGCCGCCGGAGTGCCCGAGGCCGAGCGCGGCGCTGTCCTGGTCGTCCCCGACCGGGCCGAGGCCATCGCCGGCGCGGTGGCCCGCGCACACGCCGGGGACACCGTCCTGGTGGCGGGCAAGGGCCACGAACCAGGCCAGTACGTACGAGACGAGATCCGCCCCTTCGACGACCGGGAAGTCCTGCGGGACGTCATCTCCCGCTCCTCGGCCGCCCGGGGCACCCGAGGAGTGGAACAGCCGTGATCGCACTGACCCTCGCCGAGGTCGCCGCCGCCGTCGGAGGAACCCTGGCGGACGGCGCCGATCCGGCCGTCCTGGTGACCGGCCCGGTCGAGTACGACTCCCGGCAGGTGCGCCCCGGCGGCCTGTTCATCGCCTTCGTCGGCGAGCGGGTGGACGGCCACGACTACGCCGAGCGGGCCGTCGCGGCCGGAGCCGTCGCCGTGCTCGCGGCCCGCCCGGTCGGCGTGCCCGCCGTGCTGGTCGCGGACGTCCTGGACGCCCTCGGCAAGCTGGCCCGGGCCGTCGTCCTGCGCGCCACCGGCACCTCGGTGGTCGCGCTGACCGGATCGGCCGGCAAGACCAGCACCAAGGACCTGATCGCCCAGCTGCTCCAGCGCCGCGGCGAGACGGTCTTCCCGCCCGGCTCGCTGAACAACGAGATCGGGCACCCGATGACGGCCCTGAAGGTCGAGCCGACCACCCGTCACCTGGTGCTGGAGATGGGCGCCCGGCACAAGGGCGACATCGAGTACCTGACCACCATCACCCCGCCGGTGGTCGGCGTCGTCCTCAACGTGGGCACCGCGCACCTGGGCGAGTTCGGCTCCAAGGAGGCGATCGCCGAGGCCAAGGGCGAGCTGGTCGAGTCGCTGCCCCCGGAGGGCCTCGCGGTCCTGAACGCCGACGACCCGCTGGTGCGCGCGATGGCCTCGCGCACCCGGGCCCGGGTGGTGCTGTTCGGCGAGGCCAGGGACGCGGACGTACGCGCACAGGATGTTCGCCTGGACTCCACCGGACGGCCATCGTTCACGCTCACCACCCCGGCCGGTTCCGCAGCCGTACAGCTGCGCCTGTACGGTGAGCACCACGTCTCGAACGCCCTCGCCGCCGCTGCGGTGGCGATGGAGCTCGGACTGTCCGTCGACGACACCGCCGCCGCCCTGGGCGAGGCGGGCGCGCTGTCCCGCTGGCGCATGGAGGTCGTCGAACGGGCCGACGGTGTCACGGTCGTCAACGACGCCTACAACGCGAACCCGGACTCGATGCGGGCCGCGCTGCGGGCACTCGTGTCGATGGGGGGCCGCGGTCCGGGGCGCCGCCGTACCTGGGCGGTGCTCGGCGAGATGCGGGAGCTGGGCGAGGAGAGCTTCGCCGAGCACGACGCCATCGGGCGCCTCGTGGTCCGACTGGACGTCACCAAGCTGGTGGCGGTCGGCGGACGCGACGCGGCCTGTATGGAACTGGGCGCGAGGAACGAAGGTTCGTGGGGTGAGGAGTCGGTGCTGGTGTCCGACGCGGACGCGGCGGTCGAACTGCTGCGTGGTCAGCTGCGGCCAGGGGACGTGGTCCTGGTGAAGGCCTCCCGTTCGGTGGGTCTGGAAAGGGTGGCCGACGCGCTGCTCTCCGACGGGGTACAGCTGACGGACGGTGCTGCGCTGTGATGAAGCAGGTTCTCATCGCGGGCATCATCGGCCTGGTGCTGTCCCTGCTCGGGACCCCGGCGCTGATCAAGGTGCTCGCGAAGCGCGGCTACGGCCAGTACATCCGCGACGACGGCCCCAAGGCCCACCACAGCAAGCGCGGTACGCCCACGATGGGCGGCATCGCCTTCATCCTGGCGACGCTCGTCGCGTACTTCGCGACCAAGGTGATAGCCGGAGAGAGCCCGACCGCCTCCGGCCTGCTGGTGCTCTTCCTGACGACGGGCCTCGGCCTGGTCGGCTTCCTGGACGACTACATCAAGGTCGTCAAGCGGCGCTCGCTGGGCCTGCGGGCCAAGGCGAAGCTGCTCGGACAGTCCTTCGTCGGCCTCGCCTTCGCCATCCTGTCACTGCAGTTCGCCGACAGCCGCGGGCTCACGCCGGCCTCCCAGGAGCTGTCGTTCGTGCGCGACCTCGGCTGGTCGGTCGGCCCGGTGCTGTTCGTCATCTGGGCCTATTTCATGATCGCCGCGATGTCGAACGGCGTGAACCTGACGGACGGTCTGGACGGCCTGGCCACCGGCGCCTCGGTGATGGTCTTCGGCGCCTACGTCTTCATCGGCGTCTGGGAGTACGGCCAGAGCTGCGCCTACGCGATCTCCGCGACCACCCAGTGCTACGACGTGCGCGACCCGCTGGACCTCGCCGTGGTCGCGGCCGCGCTGATGGGCTCCTGCTTCGGCTTCCTGTGGTGGAACACCTCGCCCGCCAAGATCTTCATGGGTGACACCGGCTCGCTCGCCCTCGGCGGCGCGCTGGCCGGCCTCGCGATCTGCTCGCGCACCGAGATGCTGCTCGCCCTGCTCGGCGGCCTGTTCGTGATCATCACCCTGTCGGTGATCATCCAGGTCGGCTCGTTCCGGATGACCGGCAAGCGCGTCTTCAAGATGGCACCGCTCCAGCACCACTTCGAACTCAAGGGCTGGAGCGAGGTCCTGATCGTGGTCCGCTTCTGGATCATCCAGGGCCTCTGCGTGGCCGTCGGCCTCGGCCTCTTCTACGCGGGATGGGTAACCGGATGACCAGCACCCCCGACACCCCGGACTGGGCGGACCTGCCGGTCGCCGTGGCCGGCCTCGGCCTGTCCGGCATCAGCGCGGCCCGCGTCCTGCACGGCCTCGGTGCCCGCGTCACCGTGGTCGACGGCGGCGACGGCGAGGGCCTGCGGGCCCGCGCCGCCCAGCTGGAGGACGAGGGCGTCACCGTGCGCCTCGGCGACGGCGAGAGCCTGCCCGAGGGCACCCGCCTCATCGTCACCTCGCCCGGCTGGCCGCCGAACAGCCCGCTGTTCACCGCCGCCGAGCAGGCCGGGGTGCCGGTCTGGGGCGACGTCGAGCTCGCCTGGAAGCTGCGCAGGCCGCTCGTGAGCACCGGTGAGCCCGCCCCCTGGCTGGCCGTCACCGGCACCAACGGCAAGACCACCACCGTCCAGATGCTCGCCTCGATCCTCACCGCCGCCGGCCGCCGCACCGCCGCCGTCGGCAACGTCGGGGTCTCCGTCCTGGACGCCGTGCTGGCCGACGAGCCGTACGACGTGCTCGCCGTCGAACTCTCCAGCTACCAGCTGCACTGGGCGCCCTCGCTGCGCCCGCACTCCGCGGTCGTGCTCAACCTGGCGCCCGACCACCTGGACTGGCACGGCTCGATGGAGGCGTACGCCGCCGACAAGGGCCGGATCTACCAGGGCAACGCCGTCGCCTGCGTCTACAACACGGCCGACCCCGCCACCGAGGCACTCGTCCGCGAGGCCGACGTCGAGGAGGGCTGCCGCGCCGTCGGTTTCACCCTCGGCGCCCCCGGCCTCTCCGAGGTGGGCGTCGTCGACGGCCTGCTGGTGGACCGCGCCTTCGTGCCCGACCGGCAGAAGAACGCCGCCGAACTCGGCTCGGTCGAGGACGTCAACCCGCCCGCGCCCCACAACATCGCCGACGCCCTCGCGGCCGCGGCGCTGGCCCGGGCCTACGGGGTCGACCCGAAGGCCGTCCGCGAGGGCCTGCGGGCCTTCCGGCCGGACGCCCACCGGATCGCCGAGGTCGCCGTCGTCGACGAGGTGACCTACGTCGACGACTCCAAGGCCACCAACACCCATGCCGCCGCGGCCTCGCTGGCCGCCTTCCGGCCGGTCGTCTGGATCGCCGGAGGCCTCGCCAAGGGCGCGGCCTTCGAC
This sequence comes from Kitasatospora sp. NPDC057223, assembly GCF_042669755.1. Lineage (NCBI taxonomy): Bacteria > Bacillati > Actinomycetota > Actinomycetes > Kitasatosporales > Streptomycetaceae > Kitasatospora > Kitasatospora sp. NPDC057223. The sequence continues at coordinate 56,388 of NZ_JBHUWW010000030.1, forward strand.
GGCCTGGTGCAGGGCGCCGCGGGCCGCCTGCGGGCCGCCGTGCTGATCGGTGCCGACCGCGCGCTGATCCGGGACGCGCTGGCGCGACACGCGCCGGATGTGCCGGTGATCGAGGCGGCCGAGGGCCAGACTGGCGCGGTGGCGATGGCCGAGGTGGTCGCCGCGGCCGCCGGGATCGCCCAACCGGGTGACACGGTGCTGCTGGCGCCGGCCTGCGCCTCGATGGACATGTTCACCAACTACGGCGAGCGCGGCGACCTGTTCGCGGCCGCCGTCCGGGCCCTGGCCTAGCCGACACGGCCGGGCCGCCGCGAGGCGTCGGTGGTACCACCGGCAGGCGGTACCACCGGCGAGCGAGCCGAGGGGGCGCCCGCCGGACGTGAGCGCCCCGGAGGCGAGCGAGCCACAAAAAGAGGGGTGCGTCGTGCCTGGTCAGGGAAAGACGGGGGTCACCGCTCCGCCGGAGCGCGGGGGCTCCCCGCTCAAGCTGATCTCGGCCAGCACGGCGACCTTCAAGTCGGCCGGTCCGCTGGCCCGGCTGCAGGCCTTCCGGGCGCGGGTGCGCTACACCCTGGACCGGCCGCTCACGCCGTACTACCTGATCATGGGATCGGTGCTGCTGCTGGTCGTGCTGGGCCTGGTGATGGTCTTCTCCTCCTCCCAGATCCTCGCGATGGGCCAGCACCGCTCGGCGCAGTACTACTTCCTGAAGCAGCTGGTCGCCGCGATGCTCGGCACCGTGATGCTGGTGACGCTGGCCCGGCTGCCGCTCGGCGTGCTCCGGGTGGTGGTGTACCCGCTGCTGCTCGGCGTGATCGGGGCCCTCGTCCTGGTCGCGATCCCGGGCGTCGGGGTGCGGATCAACGGCAACCGGAACTGGCTGGACTTCGGCTTCTTCCAGGTGCAGCCCTCCGAGTTCGCCAAGCTCGCGCTGGTGCTGTGGGGCGCCGACCTGCTGGCCCGCAAGCAGCGGACCGGCACCCTGGACCAGTGGAAGCACCTGCTGGTGCCGCTCGTCCCGGGCGCCCTGCTGCTGCTGATGCTGATCATGCTCGGCGGTGACATGGGCACCTCGATGATCCTGGTCGCCATGCTGTTCGGGCTGCTCTGGATGGTCGGCGCACCGATGCGGCTGTTCGTCGCCACCCTCGGGGTGGCCGTCGTGGCCAGTACCGCGCTGGTCGTCACCGTGCCGCACCGCGCGGAGCGGCTGTCCTGCATCGGGGTCACCAAACTCGACGCCGACGGGGCCTGTTTCCAGGCCCTGCACGGCGTGTACTCGTTCGCCCTGGGCAAGTTCTTCGGCTCCGGGCTGGGCGCCGGCGTCGAGAAATGGGGCCAGCTGCCCGAGGCCCACACCGACTTCATCTTCGCCGCGACGGGCGAGGAACTCGGACTGGTGGGGACACTGTCGGTCATCGGCCTCTTCGCGGCACTAGGCTACGCGGGTATCCGAGTGGCCATCGGCACGAAGGACCCCTTCGTCAGGTATGCCGCGGGAGCCGCCACCACGTGGATCATGGCCCAGGCCATGGTCAACCTGGGGTCGGCACTGGGACTCCTGCCCATCGCGGGCGTCCCGCTCCCGCTGTTCTCCTACGGCGGTTCCGCCATGCTGTCGGCCATGTGCGCCGTCGGTCTGCTGCTCTGCTTCGCACGCAGCACACCGGGGGCCCAGGCGGCCCTGGCCGCGCGGACCACCAACTCCCGGAACAGGACACGACTGGCCCGGGTGCTGCCACGACGACGAACCACAGCACGCCCGGCCCCCGGGCCGGCGCGCAGGGAGCGGTGAATTTCGGTGCATGTCGTACTCGCCGGCGGGGGGACCGCCGGTCACATCGAACCGGCCCTCGCCCTCGCGGACGCCCTCCGCAGGCACGACCCGACCATCGGGATCACCGCACTGGGCACCGAACGCGGCCTGGAGACCAGGCTGGTGCCGGAGCGCGGCTACCACCTGGAGCTCATCCCGGCCGTGCCGCTGCCCCGCAAGCCCACCCCCGAGCTGATCACCGTCCCGGGCCGGCTGCGCGGCACCGTCCGGGCCGCCCAGGACATCATCGAGCGGGTCAAGGCGGACGCCGTGGTCGGCTTCGGCGGCTACGTCGCGATGCCCGCCTACCTGGCCGCCAAGCGGGCCGGGGTGCCGATCGTGGTGCACGAGGCGAACGCCCGGCCGGGCCTGGCCAACAAGATCGGCGCCCGGTACAGCAACTTCGTCGCCGTCTCCACGCCCGACAGCAAGCTGCGCGACTCCCGGTACATCGGCATCCCGCTGCGCCGGACCATCGCCACCCTGGACCGCAACGCCGTGCGGCCCGAGGCGCGCCAGTACTTCGGCCTCGACCAGCGGCTGCCCACCCTGCTGGTGTCCGGCGGCTCGCAGGGCGCCCGGCGCCTGAACGAGACCATCCAGGCCATCGCGCCGCGCCTGCAGCAGTACGGCGTGCAGATCCTGCACGCCGTCGGCCCGAAGAACGAACTGCCGGTGATCGACGACATCCCCGGGATGCCGCCCTACCGGGCCGTGCCGTACGTGGACCGGATGGACCTCGCGTACGCCGCGGCGGACCTGATGCTCTGCCGGGCCGGCGCCATGACCGTCGCCGAGCTGGCGGCCGTCGGCCTGCCGGCCGCGTTCGTCCCGCTGCCGATCGGCAACGGCGAGCAGCGGCTGAACGCCCAGCCGATGGTGAAGGCGGGCGGCGGCCTGCTGGTGGACGACGCCGAGCTGACGCCCGACTGGGTGCTCGGCAACGTGCTGCCGGTGCTCACCGACCCGCAGCGGCTCTGGGACATGAGCCGGGCCGCCGCCGAGTTCGGCCGCCGGGACGCGGACGACCTGCTGGTCGGCATGGTCTACGAGGCGATCGAGGCAGCACGGGGCGGCCGCCGCCGTGGCTGACGGTGCGCCCGGCACCGGCGCGTACGGGGACGACGAGGAGGCCGAGGAGGACACTCCCCGGCTGCGTCTGTCCCGGCGCGGTTTCACGGTGCTGGGCGTGCTGGCGGCGGCGGTCCTGGGCACGCTGTCCTGGCTGGTGTTCTTCTCCTCGGTGCTCGACGTGCGAAGCGTCTCGGTGCAGGGCATGCGGGACGACCGGCTGACGGCCGACCAGGTCCGCGCGGCGCTGGGCGACCTCGGGGACGGACCGCTCGCGCGGGTGGACCTGGCGGACGTCGAGCGGCGGGTGGAGGCCATCCCGCGGGTGGCCGGCGCCGAGGTCTGGCGGGGCTGGCCGCACACCCTGCGGGTGAAGGTCGTGCAGCGCAAACCGGTCGCCGCCGTCAAGGGCGAGGACGGGCAGTTCACCCAGGTGGATGCAGGCGGGGTGAGTTTCGCGACCGAGCCGGCCCCTCCGGACGGGGTGCCGGTGGTGGAGCTGCAGCTCAGTCAGCAGGCGAACGATGCTGTCGAGGTGATCACCCGCCAACAGCTGGTGCAGGGCGCGGTGACGGTGGCGGCGGGCCTGCCGCCGGACGTCGTCAAGCGGGCCGGCTCGGTGCTGGTCCACTCGTACGACGACATCCAACTCCAGCTCACCGGAGGGGGAACCGTCCGCTGGGGGAGTCCGGAACTGACCGACCGCAAGGCCCGGGTGCTGACCGCGCTGCTGCATCAGAAGGCCACGAACTATGACGTGAGTGTGCCGGACGCGCCTGCGGTGTCCGGATGATCCGGTAGGTTCTGTGCACAGGGGTTTGTCGGTCACCCCGGTTTCTCAGGCCGGTTGATGATCACATAGGCTCAAAAGAAAAAAGGGAAGCTCGGCGTGTTCGTTGAACACGGGCCCGGCGCGACCTAGTGTCCTGTGTCACCAGGCTGTGTCCTACGGTGATGTGACAGAGGCACAGCAGTAACCCTAAAGGTCAAGTTTAGGGTTCGGGTCGGCGGTCGGCATTTCGGACATTCAGTCAGGAACCAGGCTCCCCACCCATCGACATCCGTCGGAACGGCGCGTACCCGAGCGTCGGGCCGACCCGGAAATTCGAGGCGAGAGGCCTTCGACGTGGCAGCACCGCAGAACTACCTCGCAGTCATCAAGGTCGTCGGCATCGGCGGCGGCGGTGTCAACGCCATCAACCGGATGATCGAGGTCGGTCTCAAGGGCGTCGAGTTCATCGCGATCAACACCGATGCGCAGGCCCTCCTGATGAGCGACGCCGACGTCAAGCTCGATGTGGGCCGTGAACTCACCCGGGGCCTCGGCGCCGGCGCGAACCCCGAGGTCGGCCGCAAGGCGGCAGAGGACCACCGCGAGGAGATCGAGGAGGTCCTCAAGGGGGCCGACATGGTCTTCGTCACCGCCGGCGAGGGCGGCGGCACCGGCACCGGCGGCGCGCCCGTCGTGGCCAACATCGCCCGCTCGCTCGGCGCCCTCACGATCGGCGTCGTCACCCGCCCCTTCACCTTCGAGGGCCGGCGTCGCGCGAACCAGGCCGAGGACGGCATCGCCGGCCTGCGCGAAGAGGTCGACACCCTCATCGTCATCCCCAACGACCGGCTGCTGTCCATCTCGGACCGCCAGGTCAGCGTGCTGGACGCGTTCCGCTCCGCCGACCAGGTGCTGCTCTCCGGCGTCCAGGGCATCACGGACCTGATCACCACCCCCGGCCTGATCAACCTCGACTTCGCCGACGTCAAGTCGGTCATGTCGGAGGCCGGCTCCGCTCTCATGGGCATCGGCTCCGCCCGGGGCGAGGACCGCGCCAAGGCAGCCGCCATCATGGCGATCTCCTCGCCGCTGCTGGAGGCCTCCATCGACGGCGCGCGCGGCGTGCTGCTCTCCATCTCGGGCGGCTCCGACCTCGGCCTGTTCGAGATCAACGAGTCGGCCCAGCTGGTCAGCGAGGCGGCGCACCCCGAGGCCAACATCATCTTCGGCGCGGTCATCGACGACGCGCTCGGCGACGAGGTCCGGGTCACCGTCATCGCGGCGGGCTTCGACGGCGGGCAGCCCCCGGCGATCGTCCGCGACCCGGTCGTCAAGTCGACCCCGGCGCCCGCGCCGGCCGCCCCCGAGCGCCCGGCCACCCGGCCGTCGTACGGGAGCATCGGCTCGGTGACCCGCTCGGACGGCGAGTCCGTCTCCCGCCACTCGGACGGCCCGGCCACCACGACCGCCTCGCCGGTGCCCCCGCAGGTGCAGCCGGTCCGGCAGCCGTACGTGGAGAGCCCCGCCGAGGAGCTCGATGTGCCCGACTTCTTGAAGTGATGCAGCTCCACACGCGCAACGGTGCTCACTTCGCCTTCACCGACCGGTGGGGCGGGGTGAGCACTTCGCCGTACGGGGAGCTGAACCTCGGCGGCGCGGTCGGCGACGACCCGCGGGCCGTCCGGGAGAACCGGCGGCTCGCGGCCCGCTCGCTCGGACTGGACCCGGCGGACGTGGTCTGGATGAACCAGGTGCACGGTGCGGACGTCGCGGTGGTGACCGAGCGCCAGCCGGACGGCAGCGCTCCGATGGTGGACGCGGTCGTCACCGACCGCCCGCTCGCCCTCGCCGTCCTGACCGCCGACTGCACGCCCGTCCTGCTGGCGGACCGGGCGGCCGGGGTGGCCGGCGCGGCCCACGCGGGCCGGCCGGGCCTGGCCGCGGGTGTCGTCCCCGCCGTGGTGCGCGCGATGGTCGAGCTCGGCGCCCGGCCGGAGCGGATCACCGCGGCGACCGGCCCCGCGGTCTGCGGCCGGTGCTACGAAGTGCCGGCCGCGCTGCGCGCCGAGGTCGCGGCCCTGGTGCCCGCCGCCTACGGCGAGACGAGCTGGGGAACGCCGGCCCTCGACATCGCGGCCGGGGTCGAGGCCCAACTCGCCGCTGTCGGAGTCACCGAGTTGGTGCGATCATCTGTCTGCACCATCGAATCGGCCGATCACTTCTCCTATCGCCGCGAGCAGCGCACCGGCCGGCTCGCGAGCTACGTCTGGTTGGGCTCTGAACTCTCATGACGAATGACATCTACGGACCGTTCCCGGGCCGGCCCGCCTTCTTCGAGATGCTGACGGACGGTCAGCGGGCCCGCTTCGAGGAGCTCGGCACCAACCTCGACGTGGTCGAGCGCCGGATCACGGCCGCCTGCGAGGCGGCCGGCCGGGCCCGCGACGAGGTCACGTTGATCGTCGTCACCAAGACCTACCCCGCCGAGGACAGCGCACTGCTGGCCGCCCTCGGCGTCACCGACGTGGCGGAGAACCGCGACCAGGACGCCGCGCCCAAGGCGGAACTCTGCAGAAACCTTCCGCTGGAGTGGCACTTCGTCGGGCAGCTGCAGACCAACAAGGTCCGCTCGGTCGTGCGGTACGCGAACCGGGTGCACTCGGTCGACCGGCTCCGGCTCGCCGGCTCGCTCTCGTCGGCCGTGCTCGCGTCGGGCCGCTCCGAACTCGGCTGCCTGGTCCAGGTCGCCCTGGACAAGGAGGCCGGTGCGGGGGAGGGCCGGGCCGGGGTCGCACCGGCGGACGTCGAGGCGCTGGCCGACGCGATCGCCGACGCGCCCGGGCTGCGCCTGGACGGTGTGATGACGGTCGCCCCGCTGGCGGGGCCGCTGGCCGGCGATCCGGCGGCGGCTTTCGGGCGGCTGGCGGAAATCTCAACCGCCGTACGGGCGAGCCATCCTGCTGCCACCATGGTTTCCGCGGGAATGAGCGGCGACCTTGAGCAGGCCGTGGCCGCCGGAGCGACACATGTGCGCGTCGGAACGGCGGTACTCGGAGTGCGGTCACCCCTCGGGTAACGTCACCGGGTAGTAGATCAGACTGCAGGACAAAACAGGACAGAACCTAGCAGCTTTCCAGAGCGCTAGCGAACCGTGGATCGCAACTCCACGACCCTCACGAGCCTGCCCGGGCCATCGGCCTGACGGGCCCTCGGGGGCCGGGGAATCCGCAGGCGAAGGCCGCCGGTGACGGAGCCGATCCACCACAGAGCGGAGGAGACAGGAGAATGGCCGGCGCAATGCGCAAGATGGCGGTCTACCTCGGCCTCGTGGAGGACGAGACGTACGACGGCCAGGGGTACGACCCCGACGACGACTACGACGCGGACCCCGAGCCGATGCGCACAGGGCGGACCGAGGACATCCCCCGGCCCGCCGCCGCACAGCCCGCCCCGGTCGCCCAGATCGCCCCGCAGCCGGTTCCGGCCGCGGTCCCGATCCGTCAGGAGACCCCGAGGATGGCCCCAGTGTCGTCCATCACACCCGAACGCCGCCACAACCTGGAGAAGAGCGCCCCGGTGATCATGCCCAAGGTCGTGAACGAACGAGAGCCGTACCGCATCACCACGCTGCACCCCAGGACCTACAACGAGGCCCGTACCATCGGGGAACAGTTCCGTGGCGGCACTCCCGTGATCATGAATTTGACCGAGATGGACGACACCGACGCGAAGCGCCTCGTAGACTTCGCCGCTGGACTCGTCTTCGGTCTGCACGGCAGTATCGAGCGCGTGACACAGAAGGTGTTCCTGCTGTCGCCTGCTAACGTCGATGTCACGGCGGAGGACAAGGCTCGTATCGCCGAGGGTGGGTTCTTCAACCAGAGCTGACCCGGCCACGACTGTACGTGTGGATCTGATCGACAGTGAGTTAGCGACAGTTCAGCAAGTGACAAGCCGAGTGGTCAGGGAGAGGGATTCTCGATGGGGATCGTGGGGGCAGTGCTCGGTTATGCACTGACCGTCTTCCTGGTGTTCCTGCTGTTCCGGCTGGTCATGGACTGGGTCTTCCAGTTCGCGCGTTCGTGGCGGCCCGGCAAGGCCATGGTCCTGGTCCTGGAGGCCACGTACACTGTCACGGATCCGCCACTCAAGCTTCTTCGGCGGTTCATCCCGCCGTTGCGTCTCGGGGGCGTGGCGCTCGACCTGTCCTTCTTCGTACTGATGATCATTGTGTATGTCCTGATCTCGCTCGTGCAGCGCCTGTCGTAGGTGAGCGATGCGACAGGATGCCGGTGTGCCGACGATCACGTTGAGGTGAAGAGATGCCATTGACCCCCGAGGACGTTCGGAACAAGCAGTTCACGACCGTCCGGCTGCGCGAAGGCTATGACGAGGACGAGGTCGATGCCTTCCTCGACGAGGTCGAAGCCGAGTTGACCAAGCTGCTCCGCGAGAACGAGGACCTGCGCGCCAAGCTGGCCGCCGCGACTCGTGCCGCGGCGCAGAACCAGGCCAACATGCGCAAGGAGCCGCCGCAGGACTCGCGTCCCGGCGCCCCCGTCCCGGCAGCCATATCCGGCCCGCCGGTGCCGGGCCAGCAGGGCCCCGGCCAGTCCATGGGCGGCCCGATGGGCCAGCAGCAGATGGGCGGCCAGCAGCAGCAGATGGGCCAGCCGCAGCAGCAGCAGCAGATGGGCAACCAGCCGCTGGGCCTGCCCTCCGGTGCCCCGCAGCTGCCGTCCGGCCAGGGCGGCCCGATGGGTCAGCAGCAGATGGGCCAGCAGCAGCAGCAGATGGGCCAGACCATGGGCGGCCAGCAGCAGCTGGTGCAGCCGATGGGTGGTCAGATGCTCCAGCCGATGGGCAACCCCATGGGCCAGCAGCACGGCCAGCAGCTCCCCGGGCAGCAGCAGATGGGCCAGCAGCAGATGGGCGGCCAGCAGCTCCAGCCGATGGGCGGCCCGATGGGCCAGCCGCAGCAGATGGGCGGCCCGCTCGGCGGTCCCCCGATGCAGCAGCAGCAACAGCAGAGCAGCGGCGGCGACAGTGCGGCCCGCGTGCTCGCGCTCGCCCAGCAGACCGCCGACCAGGCGATCTCCGAGGCGCGCTCCGAGGCCAACAAGATCGTCGGCGAGGCCCGGAGCCGCGCCGAGGGTCTGGAGCGCGACGCCCGTGCCAAGGCCGACGCCCTGGAGCGGGACGCGCAGGAGAAGCACCGCGTCGCGATGGGCTCCCTGGAGTCCGCGCGGGCCACGCTGGAGCGCAAGGTCGAGGACCTGCGGGCGTTCGAGCGTGAGTACCGGACGCGCCTGAAGTCCTACCTGGAGACCCAGCTGCGCCAGCTGGAGTCGCAGGCGGACGACTCGCTCGCCCCGCCGCGCATCCCGGCCACCGCTTCGCTGCCGCCGGCCGCGTCGTCGATGGCCCCGGCCGGTGCCTCCGCGATGAGCGGCGGTCAGCCCAGCTTCGGCGGCGGCGGACAGTCGTTCGGCGGCGGCCCGTCCTTCGGCGGACAGACGTCCTTCGGCGGCAGCGGCCAGCCCTCCTTCGGCGGCGCCGGCCAGGCGTCCGGCGGATCGGGTGCGCAGCAGATGGCCCCGGCCGGGATGACCCAGCCGATGGCCGCGGTGCGCCCGCAGCCTCCGCAGCCGATGCAGCAGGCGCCCGCTCCGATGCGCGGCTTCCTGATCGACGAGGACGGCGACAACTGAGCGGTACCGGACATCGAGGGCGCCCCCGCTGTGACCATGGTCACGGCGGGGGCGCCCTCGTTCTGGGATCAGCCCGCCGGGGGCGGCTGATGCAGTCCGAAGGCCGAGCCCTGGTCGTCCCGGCAGAGCCGGAACCGGCCGAACCGGGAGGCCGACTCGCTCTCGCCCGCCAGGTCGCCGCCCTCGACGGTGCCGCCCAGCTGTAGCACCCGGGCGAGCGCGGCCTCCATGTCGTCCACCGCGAAGAACAGGTACGGGCCGGCGCCGGGGTCGCCGCTGTGCAGCCCGCCGGGGACCCCGGGGGTCGTGATCAGGTGGCCGCCGCCGGGGCCGGGCTCGAAGCTCCAGCCGAACAGGCCGCCGTAGAAGGCGTGGGCCTGCTCGGCGTCGGCCACGCCCAGTTCGAAGAAGGAGATCTCACCGGTCATCGCGGGCTCCCGTTGCTCGCCGGAGGCTGTCGCCCCCCACGTTGCCACTGCCCGGGCGAGTCCGCGCGGGCACGGCAGCACGGCAGCGCGGCCGCCACCTCTGGTC